>NZ_BAAAQN010000003.1:115524-335911 GCF_039531695.1 Catenulispora yoronensis | reverse complement strand
GGACGTCCTCCGCCAAGCCCGCGACCACGGCCTGGTCACCAAATCCAACCTGATCCTGGGCATGGGCGAGGAACGCGAAGAAATCTCCCAAGCCCTCACCGACCTGCGCCAAGCCGGCTGCGACCTGATCACCATCACCCAATACCTGCGCCCCTCACCCCGCCACCACCCGGTGATGCGCTGGGTCAAGCCGCAGGAGTTCGTCGAACTCGCCGAAGAAGCACGCCAGCTCGGCTTCGGCGTCATGTCCGGACCCCTCGTACGCTCCTCCTACCGCGCCGGACGGCTGTACAGGGAGGCGGCTGATCGTAGTCGGAAGGGCTAGCAGCACGAGACGTGTGCATTGCCTTCTTTGCCGTCCTTCACGCTATATAAGGGAGCCTCCATGGCCATCTCCGTGTTCGACTTGTTCTCGATCGGGATCGGGCCGTCGAGTTCGCACACCGTCGGTCCGATGCGCGCCGCCCGCACATTCGCTCTGCGTCTGGAGAGCGAGGAGTTGCTTGGCCAGACGTCTGCTATCCGGGCCGAGTTGTACGGTTCCCTGGGTGCTACCGGCCATGGGCACGGCACACCGAAGGCGGTTCTACTCGGTTTGGAAGGCCATGCCCCGGAGACCGTCGACGTGCAGAGCGCCGATCGAGAAGTCGAACGCATCCGCTCTACAGGACGCCTCCGTTTGCTCGGCGCGCAGGATGGCGTCGGCCATGAGATCGCGTTCGACGCCGATTCCCAGCTGATTCTGCACCGTAGGCGTTCTTTGCCGTATCACGCCAACGGGATGACAATGTTCGCCTACGACGCCGACGGACAGCTGTTGCTGGAGAAGACGTACTACTCGGTGGGCGGCGGGTTCGTCGTCGACGAAGAGGCCGCCGGGGCCGATCGGGTCAAGGCCGACGACACTGTGGTGAAGTATCCGTTCCGCAGCGGGGCGGAACTGCTGCGTCTCGCGCGCGAGACCGGCCTGTCCATATCGTCGCTGATGCTGGAGAACGAGAAGGCCTGGCGCAGCGAGGACGAGATCCGCGCGGGCCTTGTCGCGATCTGGCAGGTCATGCAGGAGTGCGTCCGCACAGGCCTGGGCACCGAAGGCATCCTGCCCGGCGGCCTGAAAGTCCGCAGACGCGCCGCCGCGGGCGCGCGGACCCTCCGCGCCGAGGGGACCGGGTCGGCCAACGCCATGGAGTGGGTGACGCTCTACGCGATGGCCGTCAACGAGGAGAACGCCGCCGGCGGCCGCGTCGTCACCGCGCCGACCAACGGCGCAGCCGGCATCATCCCCGCGGTGCTGCACTACTACCTCACCTTCGTCCCCGGCGCGGACGAGGACAACATCGTCCGCTTCCTGCTCGCCGCTGGCGCCATCGGCATGCTCTACAAGGAGAACGCCTCGATCTCCGGAGCGGAAGTCGGCTGCCAGGGCGAGGTCGGCTCCGCCTGCTCCATGGCCGCCGCCGGCCTCACCGAGGTCCTCGGCGGCACCCCGGAGCAAGTGGAGAACGCCGCCGAGATCGGTATCGAACACAACCTCGGACTGACCTGCGACCCGGTGGGCGGCCTGGTCCAGATCCCCTGCATCGAACGCAACGGGATGGCGTCGGTGAAAGCCATAACCGCCGCCCGCATGGCCCTGCGCGGCGACGGCCGACACCACGTCTCGCTCGACAAGGCGATCAAGACGATGAAGGAGACGGGCGCCGACATGAAGGTCAAATACAAGGAGACGTCGCGCGGCGGGCTCGCGGTCAACGTTATTGAGTGCTAGATGGACAGAGTGCGCCTGATACCGCGCTTCACAAATGCGCGGGCACGTCTCGCCCGGCGAATACGCCGCAATCGGCTGATCGGTTGGGGATTCGAGTAGCGGCGATCGTGGATGTCGCGGACCACATCTGCGGGCGCGCCGAGTTTCGGTAGTTCGGCCAGAGCTTCGCGCTTTGTGATCAGTTTTCCGTCGCGCAGTGTGACGGTGGCGCGGGCCAGGGTCAGCAGGCCCAGGTCCACCCAGATGTCGCGCATCCAGAGTCGGGGTCTGCCCGTGGCCGGAAGCCAGAACTCTGCCAAGTCGCGCCGGATGAAGGCCTCCAACTGGCCGGACGTAAGGGGTGGAAGCAGTTCCGTCGGGACCGGGCCATGGAGGATCAGCCCGCCGTCGAGCAGCTCGCGGCGGGTGACCGGTGTGACGGGGCGTTCCATGAGCGTGCCATGAGCCCAGGTGACATGTTTGGTCTCGGCCTCGGCGAGCGCCGTTCTGGCCATGTAGGAGCAGTGCAGCTCGGCTGCGGCCGGCTCAGTGTCTACGAGCCTCTGGTGAAGGTCTGCCAGCCGGTCCCTGTGCTCGCTGTCCAACGGATGTTCGACCACTGCGATGAGGTCGAGGTCGCTGCGTCCGGGTTGGAAGTCGCCCAGCGCGAGCGAACCGTGTGCCCACACGGCCACCGTCGGCACCTCCAGCTGGAGCTCGGAGACGAACCGCGTGAGCACACCATCCGTTTCTGTCACCGACATGTCGGGAATCCTCGCATATCGGCGCGCGCTACGCCGTGGGTCTACTCCCCCAGGCTCGTTTCCCGGTGCGCCAGGTAGTCAGCCCACTGGCGGTAGTCCAGCCCTGCGATGTCCGCCGTCTCGATCCGCCCGGCCTCGTCCCGGACGAACGACACCTCCTCCCCGGCGCTCCCGTAGCCCGCCGCGCGCGCGATCGTGCCGTGATCCGCGTCGGACAGTCGCACCACCGCGGGGGCGTTGAACGGGTCCAGTGCCGCCGGGTCGACCATCAGCAGCCAGTCGTCGACCGGCACGAGGTCGGTGGCGCCCCAGGGCGAGAAGAAGCGGTTGGCGTGGTCTGTTGTGACGAGTCCGGGGGCAGAGCGCAGGGATTCGTCGAGCTTCGGGGTGATGAAGAAGTCGAGGATGGCGAGCGCCGCTTCGGACAGCGCGCGTGGGCGGCCGTCTTGTGCGTTCACTGCGACGCTGACGGCTATTTTGGCGTTCGCGTCGAAGCGGGTGCACGACAGGTAGCCGGGGAAGGCACCGCGATGGCCTGCTATGTCGCGATCCCCGATCTGGACGAGGTCGAAGCCGCTGGCGTAATCCTGGCCGTCGATCGGCAGGTGCCATTGGATCTTCTGCATGTCGCGCTTGGCGGTGTCGGGGAGGAGGGTCTCGTTGCCGATGAAGTGGGCTGAGGCGAAGGTGCAGAGGTCGGCGACCGTCGAATAGAACCCGGTGGCCGGCGCCAGCGCGTGGGTGGCGATCGCGGGGTAGGTGACGCGCGGCGCCCTGAGGTGGCTGGGGCCGTAGCCGACGGCCATCGCGCCGCCGGCGTCCCCAGCGTCCCCGGCCTGCCCGGCTAGCCCGGCCTGCCTGTCGACATCGGCACCGGTCGCGCTCAGGCCGAGCGGGTTCAGAATGGCGTCCTGGACGAAGTCGCCGAACGGCTGCCCGCTGACCGCCTCGATCACGGCGCCCAGCACGCCGAAGCCGATGTTCGAGTACTTCATCCGAGTGTTCGACGGGAACACGAGACGAGAACTCAGGACGGCGTCCCGCAGCTCCCCCGCGTCCGGGAACGGCCGGTCCACGTCCCAGAACCGGGCGTCGGAGCTGTCGCGTGTGAGCCCAGAACCGTGGCTGAGCAGCTGCCGGATGGTGACCTTGGCCAGGTCGGGATCGACTCCGTCGCGGAACCACGCCACGTGCTTCGCGACCGGGTCGTCGACGTGGAGCAGTCCGCGCTCGGCCAGGATGAACACAGCCGTCGCGGTGAACATCTTGGACTGCGACGCGACCCGCATCCTGTGGCCGGTGGTCAGCGGGATGCCGCGCTCCACGTCCGCCAAGCCGTAGGCCCGCGACCAGAGGAGTTCGTCCTCGTACTGCACCGCGGCGACCAGGCCGGGCCAGGAGGTGCTGAGGAACTGGAAGTCGAACCAGCCGTCGAGGTACTCGACGGCGCGCTTAATCCGGTCTCGGGGAGTGAGGGTCATCGCGGTCCTTGCGTTTCGGCGGCGGGCGAGGGACTGGGGAGTGGAAAGTGGCAGGCGACCTGGTGCCCCGGCGCCACGTTCCGCGGCCGTGGTTCCTCCACGGCGCAGAGCTCCGTGGCCAGCGGACACCGGGTCCGGAAGCGGCAGCCGGACGGCGGGTCGACCGCGGACGGCAGGTCGCCGCCGAGGCTCGCGCTCTCCTTGTGCCGCTCCCGCCGCGGATCGGGGTGCGGGATCGCGGCCAGCAGCGCGGCCGTGTAGGGGTGCGCGGGCCGGGTGTAGACCGACGCGACCGGGCCGGTCTCGACCAGTTTGCCGAGGTACATGACGCCGACGTGGTCGGCGAAGTACCGGACGGTGGTCAGGTCGTGGGAGATGACGATGTAGGTGATGCCGTGGGCGCGTTGCAGGGTCCGCATGAGGTTCAGCACCTGGGCCCGCACCGACACGTCGAGCCCGGAGACCGGCTCGTCGGCGACGACGAGCCGCGGCCGGACCGCCAGGGCGCGGGCGATGCCGACGCGTTGCAGCTGGCCGCCGGACATCTCGTGGGGGTAGCGGCGCATCGCGTCGGCGGGCAGGCCGACCTCGTCCAGCAGGTCGAGGATCAGGCGTCGGCGTTGTTCGCGGGCCTGCTCGCGCTGCACGGCCAGGGGCTCGCCGAGGCTGGCGGCGATCTTCATGCGCGGGTCCAGGGAGGATCGCGGATCCTGGAAGACGAGTTGGACGTCGCGCCAGAACCGCCGCCGGTCCGCACCCCGCAGCCGCGTCGTGTCCTCCCCGGCGACCTGGATCGTTCCGGACGTCGGCCGCTCCAGGCCGACGATCAGCCGCCCGAGCGTCGACTTGCCGCAGCCGGACTCGCCGACCAGTCCGAAGGACGCTCCTTGCGGGACGACGAGGGAGACGTCGGAAACGGCGTGGACACGCTGGGCCGCGCGGCGGAACATCGGGCCGGCGACCGGGTACTCCTTGACGACCCGGTCCAGCGATACCAGCGGCGGCGCGGTGCCGGCGTCGTTCTCGGGCTGGTCAGCCATGGCTGTGCTCCGCTCTGCTCAGGCCCCGGGGATGGACGCACCGATGGCTGTGCATCGGCGACAGCTCCCGCCAAGGGAGGTCCGCGGCGGAACAGGCGTCGTCGGCGAAACCGCAGCGCGGCGCGAACCGGCATCCCGGACCCACGCGGTCGAGCCGGGGCGGAAGCCCCGGGATGGTCCGCAGCGGCCGGCTCAGGTCGGTGTCGAGCGTCGGCACGGATTCCAGCAGCGCCCTGGTGTAGCGGTGCTGCGGGGAGTCGAAGATCTCCAGGACCGGACCGACCTCCGCGAGCTGCCCGGCGTACATGACCCCGACCCGGTCGGCGTTCGCCGCGATCACGCCCATGTCGTGCGTGACCAGCAGGATCGACATGCCCAGCTCGGCCCGCAGCCGCTGGAACAGCCGCAGGATCTGGTCCTGCGTGGTGACGTCGAGCGCCGTCGTCGGCTCGTCGGCGATGAGCAGCTTGGGCCGGCAGATCAGCGCGGCGGCGATGCAGACGCGCTGCCGCATGCCGCCGGACAGCTGGTGCGGATACGCGTCGAGCACGCGGCCCGGGTTCGGCAGCCCGACCAGGTCGAGCATCTGCTCGGCGGCGTGCCGGGCGGCGCGGGCGGTGGTGTCGCGGTGCAGCCGGAACGGCTCGGCGACCTGGCGGCCGACCTTCATCGTCGGGTTGAGCGTGGTCATCGGATCCTGGAAGACCACTCCGACAAGATCGCCGCGGATCCGGCGCAGCTCGCGTTCCCGCAGGCCGGTGAGGGTCCGGCCGGCGACGGACACCGTGCCGGCCACGGTCCTCGCCGCGCTCGGCAGCAGGCCGGCGATCGCCATGCCGAGCGTGGTCTTGCCGCAGCCGGACTCGCCCACGAGCCCGAACACCTCGCCTTCGGCGATGGTCAGCGACGCCCCGTCCACGGCGCGCAGGCTTCCGTCCCGGGTGGCCACGTCCACGCACAGGTTCTCGACGCGGGCCGCGATGTGCTGTTCGGTCATCTCAAGGTCCTCAGCCGTGCGTCGAAGATCTCCCGCAGCCCGTCGCCGATCAGGTAGAAGGCGGCGACGACGAGCACGATGGCGATTCCGGGCGGGTAGACCAGCCACCAGTAGCCGGCCTGCACGTAGTCCAGGCCGCTGGAGAGCATGCCGCCCCAGGTGGCGGCGGGCGGCGGCAGGCCGAGGCCGAGGTAGCTCAGGGTCGCGACGGCGAGGATGGCGTCGGCGACCTGGAAGGTCGCGTTCACCATGATCGTGCCGACGGTGTTGGGCAGGACGTGCCGCACGATGATCCGCGGGGCCCGGGCGCCCATCAGGCGCGCCGCCTTCACGTAGTCGCGGACGCGGATCGTCAGGGTCTCGCCGCGCACGAAGCGGGCCGGGCCGAGCCAGGCCAGGAGCCCGAGGATGACGATCAGCTTCGGCACCGAGGGGTGCCAGATGGTGGACAGCACCAGGAGCAGCAGGATCGCCGGGATGGCGAGCATGGCGTCCACGACGCGCATCATCATCGCGTCGACGGCGCCGCCGAAGTAGCCGGCGACGGCGCCCCAGGCCGTGCCGAGCACCACTGCCAGCAGGGCGGCGCCGAGGCCGATCTCGATGGCGGACTGCCCGCCGAGCATCAGGCGGCCCAGCTGGTCGTAGCCGACGGCGTCGGTGCCGAGCGGATGGCCCGGGCCCGGCGGCAGGGTCTGGTCGGCCAGGGACGCGTTGGTCTGGTCGCTGTGGTAGAACACCGGGCCGAGGAAGCAGAACCCGACCATCAGCACCAGGACCACGAGGCCGGCGAGCATGAGCCGGTTGCGCCGGAGCCCGGCGACGAGAGCGCGGCCCACACCGATCGGCGCCTTCCCGGGCACCGGGCCTGGACGCGGAGTTCCGGCCGGGCCGAGGGAGGAATCGCCCGGGGCAAGGGAGGAACCGCTCGGGGCGAGAGTGGGATCGTTCGGGGCGAGAGTGGGGTCGTTCGGGACAAAGGAGGAGTCGGCGGCGGTCATCGGCCGCTCCTGACCCGCGGGTCGACGAGCTGGTAGGCGGCGTCGGCCAGGAAGGAGCCGAGCACCGTCGCGGTCGCGACCGCCATCGACACGCCGAGCAGCACCGGATAGTCGTCGGACAAGGCGGCGTGGTAGAGCAAGAGTCCCATCCCCGGGTAGTTGAAGACGACTTCGACGATCACCGCGCCGCCGATCAGCGACGGCAGGCTGAGCCCGATCAGCGTCACGACCGGGATGAGCGCGTTGCGCAGCGCGTGCACCAGCAGCACGCGCGAGCGGGACGCCCCTCGGGCCTTGGCCGCGCGGACGTAGTCCTGGGTCAGTTCGTCGGTCAGCGACGAGCGGATGTAGCGGCTGAAGGCCGCCAGGGTGACCAGCGCGATGGTGAGCACCGGCAGCACCATGGCCTGCGGATGGCTCAACACTTGGGCCAGGTCGCCCTGCGGGGCCTCGGCCGGCAGCACGCCGAGCCGGACCGCGAACACGTCGACCAGCAGCAGCGCGAGCCAGAAGACCGGCATCGAGTACAGCGTGAAGGCCAGGCCGGACAGCGCCGCGTCCAGCGGCCGTTTGCGCTGCGCGGCCTGCGCGATGCCGACGCCGATCGCCAGGACGACGGCGACCAGCAAAGCGGTGCCGGTGAGCACGAGCGTCTTGGGCAGGTTGGCCGACAGCAGGGCATTGACCGACTGGTTCTGCTGGTAGCTGTATCCGAGGTCGCCCTGAAGGAGTTGGCCGAGCCAATTCAGATACTGACCCGGGATCGGCTGATCCAGCCCGTTGGCGCGGTTGAACGCCTCGATGGCGCTGGGCGTGGCGCGCGTCCCGAGTTCGGCGCGCGCCGGCCCTCCCGGCAGCAGGTGTTCGAGCGTGAAGACGATGACGGACACCAGGAGCAGGACCACGACGGCCTGGCCCAGCCTCCGGGCGAGTTGTTTGGTCGGCGCCATGCTGCTCCCTGGTGTCGCGTCGTGGTGTCTTCGTGTCGTGGTGCGGTGTTGCGGCGGCGCAGTGGTGCCGCAGTGTCAGCCGGTCCGTCGGAGGCGGCCGGTCAGCGGGTGAAGGACCACTGCTCCGGCGTCAGCGGCAGGCTCGGACTCTGCAGGTCGACGCCTTGAAGGTGCTTGGCCACCAGGGTCAGGTTCTGGCCGCCGGGCAGCCAGATCACGGGCAGCTGCTGGGCCAGGTAGTCCTGATAGTCGACCAGCGCCTGGGAGCTGCCGCCGGTGAGCGTCTGCTGGATGAGCTCGTCGGCCTTCGGATCGTGGTAGCTGCCGAAGTTGGAGCCGGCGCTGCTGGTGAACAGGCCCTCGCCGGTGGGCACGGCGCCGCCGTAGCCCCAGCCCTCGTAGTACAGGGCCTGCCAGCCGCAGGAGGCCTCGGCCGCGGTGCACTTGGCGGCGGCGCCGAAGACCGTGTTGAACGGGGCGGTGCTGAGGTTCACGGTGATACCGGCCGCGGCCGCGTCCGTCTTGAACTGCTGCATCATCAGGTCCGCCGGGCTGTCGCCGGAGACGTACTGGAGGTTGAAGGCGAGCTTGGCGCCCTGGGCGATGCCGGCGCCGCACTGGTCCGCGCCGGTGCCGGGGTTGGTACAGGTGCTGCCGCCGGACGGCGAGACGGTCCAGCCGTGGGACTTCAGCAGGTCCACCGCGTGGGCGGTGTCGAAGGGGTAGGAGTTGTCCTTCTCGCTGGCGGAGTAGAAGGGGTTCTTCGGCTCCACCGGGACCGGTCCGTAGTTGGGGTAGCCGTAGCCGCCCATGGCCTTGGCGATGTAAAGCGGCTGATTCACGGCGGATTGCAGAGCCTGACGGATGTACAGCTGCTGATACAGCGGCCCGGTCTGCGGGTTGTTGAAGTTGAACTGGATGTAGTTGATGCTGAAGTTCGAGATCGGGTCGAGCCGGTACCCGGCGCCCTCGATGCGGGTCTTCGCCGGCAGGGCTGCCGTCGGCAGGTAGCCGACGTCCACTCCCCCGCCGGACAGCAGCGAGTTCTGGAGAGCGGTCGCGCTGGTGAACGGCTTCTCGCTGAACCCGGTCAGCTGGTGGTTGCTGGGGCCGGCGTAGTTCGGGTTCGGGACGAAGTCGATCTGGCCGGCGGTGTCGAAGGTCTTGAGCTTCCAGGGTCCGTCCACGACCTGCCACAGTGGGTTGGTCGCGTAGGAGGAGACGTCCTTGGCCTGGCTGACCAGGTAGGTGTAGACCTGCTTGGCGCCGTCGGCCGTCTGGTCGTGGTCGCCGACGGCGCCGTCGGCGGAGGTCTTGTCCCAGGCGTGCTGCGGCATCGGCGTGATCTGGGACAGCTCGTTGTAGGTGAACCACTGCGGGTTGACCGGTCCGGTCAGCTGGAAGGTCAGCTGCGTGGGGCTGTCGGCGCTCCAGGACTTCACGTTGTCCGGGAACTGACCCGGGGTGTACTTGGCGAAGTCGGTCTTCTGGGCGACCAGCAGACGTAGGAAGAAGTCGACGTCGCGCGTGGTGACGGGCTTGCCGTCGGACCACGTGTACTTCTTCAGGTTGACAACAACCGTAGTGTTGTTGTTGCTGTACGCCGGTTCGTCGGCCAGGCTCAGCGAGTCGTTGAGCACGTACTGGCCGTCCTTGCCGATGGCGTACAGCGGACGGAACATCAGGCCCTGGAAGGCGCCGGTGTTGGCGACCGAGTAGTTCTGCCCCGGGATGATCGGGAAGATCCAGTTCGGCGTCACGCCCACGCCCTGGGCGTAGGTCACGGTGGTCTTGCCGGCCGCGCCGATCGCGTTTCCTGCGGACGAACCCCCGGAACAGCCGGCCAGCGCGGTGGCGGCCAGTAGCGCGGCCCCCGCCGCGGCGTATCCACGAACCGTGCTCCGACGCCGGGATATCCCGCGCCGCCGTCCCTCAGAATCGCGCACCACAGCCTCCTGTAAATGGGATTATGGGAGTCCCTTTGGGCCGAAGGCTATGCTAACGTTCGGTGAACCGTCAACGGGATCTGTCCGAACTCCGGCAGCGGCTCTACCAGCGGCATTGACAATGTGGTCAAGAGAGCAGTCAAGAGAGCAGTCGAGAAAGCAGCCGACAGAGCGGCCGGCGCCGAACGCGTCGAGCGTGCCGTCGGCGGCGCGAGGCGCAGGAGGAGTACGGGTGTCCGGGGGTCTTGGTGCGGGTGCCGGAGCGGTCGAACCGCTGGCCCCGATGCGCAATGCGGAGCGCCTGGTCGAGCGCATGGTCGCGGCGATCGCGCTCGGCAGTTTCGCGGTCGGCCAGAAGCTGCCCCCGGAGCGCGAGCTCGCCGCCCAGCTGGGCGTCAGCCGCGTGACGCTGCGCGAGGCGCTGCATCAGCTGGAGCGGCAGGGATACGTGGCCATCCGCCGCGGCCGGGCCGGCGGCGCGTTCGTGACCTCGGCGCGCGGTTCGGACTCGGCGGACCTGGTGCGCCGCGCCCTGGAGCCGCGGTGGCAGCAGCTGGAGTGGACGTTCGACCTGAACGACCACCTCAACCCGGTGATCGCCAGGCTGGCCGCCGAGCGCCGCACCCCGGAGGACGTCGACCGCATCCACGCCGCCGTCGCGGCGTACGTCGCGGCCGAGGACGACCGCACCGCCATGCGGATGGCCGACCACGCGATCCACAACGCGATCGCGCAGGCGACGCACAACCCTCATCTGGTCGTCATCGAGCACCAGATGCGCTCCGAGCTGAGCCTGGGCACCGACGCGCTGCCGACCTCGGCCGAGATCCGGGCCCAGGCGCTGCGGGACCACCGCGAACTGGCCGCCGCGGTCGCCGCCGGCGAGGCCGACCTGGCCGCCGACATCGCCCAACGGCACATCCACGAGCTGGTGGAACGGCCGCTGCGCGAGCTCTACAACCGCGCGGCGGAGTTTCCGGACAAGCGGGGCTGAAGGCGGAACCCGGACCGAAGTAAGAACCCGGACTGAAGTAAGAACCCGGAGCGAAGCGGACCCGGTGGACAACGTTTTGGCCACCGGGCCGCCGGCACCCGTTGCGCGATCGGAAACACCGATGCTACGTTCACGCAACATCGAATCAGTTCGACGATCCGGAGGGGGTCACCGTGGCGGTCACGATCGCTGACGTCGCCAAGCACGCGGGTGTCTCCCGCAGCACCGTGTCGTACGTGCTGAGCGGTACCCGCTCGATCTCGGCGCAGACCCGGCAGCGGGTCGAGGCCGCGATCGAGGAGTTACAGTTCCGGCCGCACGCCGGGGCCCGGTCCATCCGGTCGGGCCGCAACGGCGTGATCGCCATGGCGCTGCCCATGGTCTACGGGCCGCACAACCAGGTGCAGATGCCTTACGTCTGGGCCACTCTCACCGCCGCGCAGGACCTGGGCCTCAAGCTCCTGATGCTCACCGACGACGACGGCGAGACCGCGATCCGGGACACCGTGGTCGGCTCGCAGGTCGACGGGGTGATGCTGATGGAGGTGCAGCGCAACGACCCGCGGGTGGCACTGCTGGGCTCGCTGAAGTGCCCGGCGGTGCTGGTCGGGACGCCCGACGACAGCGCCCGGCTGCCGTACGTCGACTTCGACGCGGCGCTGGCCGGCCGGCTGTGCGCCGAGCACCTGCTGGACCTCGGGCACAAGCGCGTCGGCTACGTCGGGCAGTCGCCCGCGACGTTCCGCCGGGACGTGGCCTACGCGGTGCACGCCCGGGACGCGGCGCTGGGGACGCTGCGCAAGGCCCGGGCCCAGGCCGCCTGGACCCCGTGCGACGGGCAGGCCGCCGACGTGGCCCGGGCCGTCGACGGGCTGCTGGCCAAGGTCCACGGCCTGACCGGGCTGATCGTCTACAACGAGCGGGCGCTGCCGCTGGTGCTGGACCGCCTGGCGGGCCTGGGCCTGCGGGTGCCGCAGGACGTCTCGGTGGTCGCGGTGTGCCCCGACGACGAGGCCGAGCGGCAGCCGGTCCCGACCACCGCGGTGGCCCTGCCGGTGGAGGAGCTGGCCCGCACCGCCGTCCGGCTGCTGGCCGGGCAGGTCAACGGGGAGTCCGTACCGTCGGTGACGATCCTGGCGCCGACGCTGAAAGTCCGCGACACCACCGCGCCGGCCCCGGCCGGCGGCTCCGGCCGCTAGCCGGATCCCGCTCGCCCGTCCGCCCCCGGCGGCACCGGCGTCGGTGTGCCTCATCATCGAATCGATTCGAAAGGTAAAGGCAATGATATTCGTGTCCCAGCGGGTCAGGTCTCCCAAGGCCGGTCTCGGCGCCCTGGCGGCCGCCTCGGCCTGTCTGCTCGCGCTGTCCGCGTGCGGCTCCGGCGGCTCCTCCGGTTCCGGCTCGGGATCCGGCGGCACCCTGACGCTCAACGAGACCGACTACTACGGCTCGGCGCCGCAGAACACGCAGATCCAGGGCGTGCTCACCGAATGCGCCAACCAGGTCGGCGGCGTCACCGTCGTGCACCACGAGCTGCCGCGCGAGCAGCTGATGCCCAAGCTGCTCCAGCAGGCCTCGTCGAAGTCGCTGCCGGACCTGGTGCTGCTGGACAACCCGGACCTCCAGCAGATGGCCTCCACCGGCGGCCTGGTGTCGCTGTCCGGGGCCGGGCTGTCGACCGAGGGCCTGTACCCGTCGATCGTGGCGGCCGGCACCTACCAGGGACAGCTCTACGGCGTCGCCCCGGGCGTGAACGGCCTGGCGCTCTACTACAACAAGGACGTGTTCGCCGCGGCCGGGCTCAACCCGCCGACCACGTGGGACGAGCTGACCGCCGCCGCCGAGAAGCTCACCGCCGGCGGCAAGCAGGGCATCGCGTTCTCGGCCGTCGGCACCGAGGAGGGCAGCTTCCAGTTCGAGCCGTTCTTCTGGACCGCCGGCGCCGACCTGAAGACCCTGAACTCCCCGCCGGCGGTGCAGGCCCTGACCCTGTGGAAGACCTTCGTCGACAAGGGCTGGGCCTCCAAGTCGGTGGTGAGCTGGACCCAGGCCGACGTCAACCAGCAGTTCGCGGCCGGGAACGTGGCGATGATGGTGAACGGCCCCTGGCAGCTGCCGGGCCTGAACGCCAAGACCGACCTGCACTTCGGCACCGTGCCGATCCCGGTGCCCTCGGCGAGCGCCAAGCCGGTCACACCGCTCGGCGGCGAGGTCTGGGCCGTCGGCCACAGCAACCCGGCCCGCGAGGCCAAGGCGGTCGCCGTGGTGAAGTGCCTGCTCAGCGCCGAGAAGGCGGCCGAGTGGTCGAAGGACGCCGGCTACATCCCGAGCAACCAGGCGGCCGCGGCCCAGGTCGGCGCCGCCGACCCGCAGCTTCAGGCGTTCGTCACCGAGATCGCCACCGCGCAGGCCCGCACGGCCGTGCTCGGCACCGCCTACCCGAAGGTCAGCACCGCGCTGTACACGGCGCTCCAGGCCGCGCTGGCCGGCGGCACCTCCCCGCAGGACGCGCTGAACCAGGCGCAGAGCCAGGCCGGCTCCTGAGGATGTCCGCGATGCTCAGCAAGGCCGCTCCCGCCGCCCCGGCGGCGGGGGCGGCCCCGGATCGCGCCCGCCGCTCCGGCGGGCGCCGCACCGCCTGGCGGGTCGCGGGGTTCGTCGTCCCGGCGTGGATCTACGTGCTCTGCTTCTACGTGTATCCGCTGTTCGCCAACGTCCGCATGGGCTTCCAGGACTACACGGTCTCCTCGTTCTACTCCGGATCCGCGCCCGACGTCGGGCTGCGCAACTACCGCTCGATCTGGCAGAACCCGCAGTTCGGCGGCATCGTGCTGAACACGGTGCTGTTCACCGTCGGCTCGCTGGTCTTCCAGTTCGGCCTCGGCCTGGCGCTGGCGGTGTTCTTCCGCCGCCGGTTCCGGCTGAACGGGGTGCTGCGCTCGCTGCTGCTGGTGCCGTGGCTGCTGCCGCTGGTGGTGTCCGGGACGGTGTGGCGGTGGATGATGTACGCCGACTCCGGCGTGCTGAACTCGGTGCTGCTGAACCTGCACGTCGTCGACAAGCCGGTGCCGTGGCTGGTGAGCACCACGTGGTCGCTCACGGCCGTGACCCTGGTCAACGTCTGGGTCGGGATCCCGTTCAACATGGTGATCCTCTACGGCGGACTCCAGGGCATCCCGGAGCAGCTCTACGAAGCGGCGGCGATCGACGGCGCGAACGCCTGGCAGCGCTTCCGGCGCATCACCTGGCCGATGCTGCGGCCGGTCACGCTGGTGGTGCTGACCCTGGGCCTGATCTACACCGTCAAGGTCTTCGACGTCATCCAGATCGTCACGCAGGGCGGTCCGGCGAACTCCTCGCAGACCCTGACCACCTACGCCTACAACCTGTCCTTCCAGCAACTGGAGTTCGGCAAGGGCGCGGCCGTCGGCAACATGCTGATCCTGGTGGCGATCGTGTTCGCCGTCCTGTATCTGCGCGCCGTCCGCGAGCCGGAGGGGAAGCAGTCATGAGCATCGCCGGTTCTTCCCCGGTGCGCCGGGGCCGGTCGCGGAAGCTCCGCACGGGCCTGTCCACCGCGTTCGGGATCGCCGTCGTCGCGATCATGCTGTTCCCGCTGTACTGGATGGTCAACGCCTCGCTGCTCAAGCCTTCGGACCTGGTCAGCCGCACCCCGACGTGGTTCCCGCTGCACGGCACTCTGGACGGCTACCGCTCCGCATTCCGCGCCGAGGGCGGGCACCTGCTGATCAGCCTGATCGTGTCGCTCGGCGCGGTCGCGGTGACGCTGCTGGTCGCGGCGCCGGCCGCGTACGGCCTGGCCAAGCTGCGGGTCCCCGGACGGCGGGTGCTAATGTTCGCGCTCCTGGTCGCGCAGATGATCCCCGGCATCGTGATGGCGAACTCGCTGTACCTGGCCGCCGACAAGCTCGACCTGGTCAACTCGCCGCTGGCGCTGATCCTGGCCGACTCGACGCTGTGCGTGCCGTTCGCCACCCTCATCCTCCAGTCGTTCCTGCGCGGCGTGCCCGACGAGCTGGCCGAGGCGGCCTCGCTCGACGGCGCCTCCAAGTTCCGGACCTTCGTGTCGGTGATGCTGCCGGTGGCCCGCAACGGGGTCATCACCGCCGCGCTGTTCTCCTTCCTGTTCGCCTGGGCCGACTTCCTGTTCGGCGTCACCCTGACCACCGAGGACAACCGGGCGCCGATCACCGTCGGCCTGTACCGGTTCATCGGCGCCAACCTCGTGGACTGGAACGGCGTCATGGCCACCGGCGTCATCGCCTCGGTCCCGGCCGCGGCGCTGCTCATCGCGGCGCAGCGCTACGTCGCGGCCGGCATCGGCAGCGCCGCGCTCAAGGACTGACCGCGCGCCGCCTCCCCTGTCTTCACCGCCCTGCCGACCCACAGTTCCAACCCGGGAGACTTCGTGCCCAACCCGTTCACCACCGACGACCGCGCCCTGAGCTGGAGGAGCGGCAACCAGCTGCTGACCGTCGAGCCGTGGGGCCCCGACAGTGTCCGGATCCGTGCCGGGCTGCACCGGATCCGGACCGATCTGCCCGGTGCCCTGGCCGAGGTTGCGCCGTCCGACGCACCCGGCGCGCCTGGCGACACCGGGGGCACCGCTGATACCGGCGACACCGGCGACACCGGCGACACTGCTGATACCGGGAACGCGCGGATCGCGATCGCCGCCGACCGGACCCACGCCACGCTGGTGAACGGCCGCGCCACCGTCCGCGTCGAGGCCGCCACCGGCCTGCTCGCCGTGCACCGCACCGACACCGGGGCCGAGGTGCTGCGCGAGCAGCCGGCCCATTTCTGGTGGCCCGGGCCCCGCCACTTCGAGGCCGCCGGCGGCGGCCTGCACCGCGTCGAGCAGCGCTTCGCCGCCTACGCCGGCGAGCGGATCTACGGGCTGGGCCAGCACGGCCACGGCCGGCTGGACCAGAAGGGCATGGTCGTCGACCTGGTCCAGCGCAACGGCGAGGTGACGATCCCGTTCGCCGTCTCCAGCCGGGGCTACGGCCTGCTGTGGAACAACCCCGCCGTCGGCCGGGTGGAGTTCGCCGGCAACGGCACCCGCTGGGTGGCCGACCGGGCCCGGCAGATCGACTACTGGCTCACTGTCGGCGACACCCCCGGACAGATCCTCACCCGCTACGCCGAGGCCACCGGCTTCCCCTCGCCGATGCCGCGCTGGGCGTCAGGGTTCTGGCAGAGCAAGCTGCGCTACCGCGACCAGGAGGAACTACTGGCGGTCGCGCGCGAGTACGCGGCCCGCGGCCTGCCGCTGTCGGTCCTGGTGATCGACTACCTGCACTGGCGGCACCTCGGCGAGTGGGACTTCGACAGCGGCGCGTGGCCCGACCCGCGCGCCATGGTCGAGGAGCTGCGGGCGCTGGGTGTCGAGCCGGCGGTGTCGGTGTGGCCGTCGGTCAGTCCTCTGTCCGACAACTACCTGCCGATGCGCGACGCCGGGATGCTGGCCACGGCCGACAACGGCGCCGCGACGACCGGGGCCTGGCCCGAGGGCGAGGACGGCGTCGAGATCGGCGTCGCCTTCTACGACGCCACCGATGCCCGGGCCCGCGAGTTCGTCTGGGACAAGCTCGAAACCAACTACTACAAGCTGGGCATCCGGGCGTTCTGGCTGGACGGCTGCGAGCCGGAGATCCGCCCCGCCCCGCACACGCTCACCTACGCCGCCGGCGTCGGCAGCGAGGTCGCCAACCTCTATCCGCGCGAACACGCCCGCGGGGTGTACGAGCACATGCGCGCGGCGGGCGAGACCGAGGTCCTGTCCCTGACGCGCTCGGCGTGGGCCGGATCCCAGCGCTACGGCGTCGCCTTGTGGTCCGGCGACATCGAACCCAGTTTCAGTGCCCTGACGGCGGCGATCCCGGCGGGCCTGAACGTCGCCATGTCCGGGCTGCCGTGGTGGAACACTGATATCGGCGGGTTCCACGGCGGCGACCCGGACGATCCGGACTACCGCGAACTGGTCGTGCGCTGGTTCCAGTTCGGCGTGTTCTGCCCCGTCTTCCGGCTGCACGGACACCGCGAGCCCCGGGTCAGCCACGGCACCGTCGGCGCCGGCGGCGGCCCGAACGAGGTCTGGGCCTACGGTCCCGAGGCCTACGAGGCCATCACCGCGATGCTGCGACTGCGCGAGCGGCTGCGCCCCTATATCCACGCGCACCTGCACGAAGGCGAGACCACTGGCATCCCGCTCATGCGTCCGCTGCTGCTCGCCTTCCCCGAGGACGAGGCGGCGTGGGAGGTCGAGGACCAGTACTTGTTCGGGCCCGACATCCTCGTCGCCCCCGTCACCGAGCTCGGCGCCCGCCAGCGCCGCGTCTACCTGCCGGCCGGCGCCGAGTGGACCCATGTCGACTCCGGAGAGCGTCACGTCGGCGGACGGCACATCACCGTCGACGCGCCGCTGGACCGCATTCCCCTGTTCGTGCGTGACGACGCCGAGCCGCCGCTGAGCGAGGAGGCCCGCTGAGCCGAGGCCCGAGGCGACGGCCCGGGCAGTCCACCACCCCGACGCGTATGGAACGCCGCTGACGATCCGATCCCCAACCTGGCCGGCTGACCGGCCGGCCAGGTCATCCTCGGAGGAACTCAATGAAGCGAACCACCCCGCACCGTCTCTCGCACCGACTCTCGCACCGTCTCTCGCACCATCACTCTTCACCAGATCATCGCCGTCACCGCCGCCGTCGCTTTGCTGGAGCCGTACTGGCCGCCGCCGTCACGTTCGGAGCGGCGTTCACTGCGACACCGGCAGTGACGGCGGCGTCGGCGAACGCGCCGGACACCACCGTCACCGTCGACGTGTCGCAGACCGGCAAAGTCCCCACCCGCGCCGGGGCCGGATTCCTTTACGGGCTCAGCCAAGACGGCTCGGGACCCGTGGACAGCCTCATGCAGCCGCTCGCACCGACCCTGTTCCGTGGCGGCGGCGCGGGCCTGCCCGGCGAGGGGTGGGTCGGCGACGGCTACACCGCCGGCCCCGGCTATCGGGCCCGGATCGCGTCCGGCATCGCCCAGGCCCGGCGGGTCACCGCGGCGCCGTACAAAGGCCGGTACGACCTGCTGGTCTCCGACGTATGGGGCGCGGGCAGCTCGCAGCCGGCGAACACCGTCGAGCCGTGCACCAACGGGGACTGCTCCAACTACAAGGCGTTCATCGACCAGGTCGTCGCCGACGTCCAGGCGTCGGGCGTCACCGTGGCCTACGACATCTGGAACGAGCCGGACGGCACCAGCTTCTGGCAGGCGGGCGTCAACAGCACGCAGTACTACCAGATGTGGGACACCGCGGTGCGGGAGATCAGGAGGCTGAGTCCCTCGGCGACCGTCGTCGGGCCCTCCTACAGCGGCTACAACCACTCGTGGCTGGACGGCTTCCTCGGCCAGACCAAGGCGGACAACACGCTGCCGACCGTGCTGAACTGGCATTTCGGCACCGACCCGGCCGCCGACGCGGCGGACGCGGCAGCCCTGGTCAGCGCGCACGGCCTCAGCCCGATGCCGTTGTCCATCAACGAGTATCTGTTCAGCGGCCAGCAGACGGCGGGCTACACGGCGTGGTTCCTGGACCGGCTCGCGGTCTCGAACGTCGGCGCGGCCGCGCACGCCATCTGGAACTACTGCTGCATGATCCCGAGCCTGGACTCCATCCTGGGCGGCACCGGCGATCTGGCGGCGCCGACCGGGCAGTGGTGGACCTACCGGGCCTACGCCGCGCTGACCGGACATCTGGTCACCGCCACCAGCGGCAACGCCGCCATCGCCGTGGCCGCCTCCGCCGATCAGGGCGCCGGACAGGCCGACGTGCTCATCGGCAACAACAGCGGACAGACCGGCACCACGACCGTGACCGTCACCGGGCTCGGCGCCACGCCCTGGCTCACGGCCGGATCCACGGTGCACGCCACGTTGATGCGCATCCCCGACAGCACACCGCTTTCGCGGCCGATCACGGTCTCCGACACGGACGCGACAGTGACAAACGGCAGCATCAGCCTGCCCGCCACGTTCCAGGCCGGGACCGACGCGTTCTGGCTGGTGCTGTCCCCGCACGGGGTCAGCGTCACGGGGCCCGGGGGCTCGGGCGGTACCAGCGGTCCGGGCAGCGGCCAGGTCGTGGTCGACGGCAACGAGATCGGCACCGCCCCCGACCAGTGGCAGTACGACAGCGCCTGGGGGCTGACCGCGGGCGTGCCCGACATGTACGCGGGCACAGCGAACCACAGCGTCTCCGCCGGCGCCGCCGCGACCTTCACCTTCACCGGAACCCAGGTGGCGGTGCACGCGGTGCACGACGTGGACCAGGGGATCATGACGATCGCGGTCGACGGAGGCACGCCGACCACCGTCGACAACTACGCGTTCAGCCGCAACGCGTCCGGGACGGTGTGGACCAGTCCGGTACTGGCCGCCGGGTTGCACACGGTACGGATCGTCAACACGGGCAACCGCAACGGAGCCAGCTCCGGGACCAACATCGCGATCGACCGCGCGGACGTCACGCCTTCGGCCGCGCAGATCGTCGTGGACGGGAACACCACCGGCACCAACAACAACCAGTTCTCCTACGGCGCGAACTGGGGTCTGACGACCGGCGTGCCCGACATGTATCAGGGCACGGCGAACTGGAGCCACACCGCGGGCGCCACGGGAACCTTCCGGTTCACCGGAACCCGGGTCGCCCTGCACGCGGTCCGCGACGTCGACCAGGCCGTCATGACGGTGGCCGTCGACGGCGGGACCCCGACGAGCGTCGACAACTACGCCCCGGCGCGCAACGCCTCCGGCGTGGTGTGGACCAGCCCGACGCTCGCGGCGGGCGCGCACACGATCACGATCGTCAACACCGGCAACCGCAATAGCGCGAGCAGCGGTATCAACATCGCCATCGACCGCGCGGACGTCACCTCGTAGCCGGGCGGCAATCGGCGGCGGCGCCGGCGAATCGATTCGACACGAGCGGGTTTCAGCAGTGCCATGATGGTCGAATGCCGACTGGTTCTGGGTACTGGGACCCGCTGCCGATCGTTCGAACCGCTCGCAGGTTGGAGGTGGTCTTCCGATCGCGCGATCACTCGGTGGAAGTTCCGGAACCGGAGCAGTTTTTGCGCGCCACATGGGAGGAGCGGAACTGGCGCAACATACCTGGTCCGTTCTACGGCGGCGAGACAGATACCTGCGAAGCCGGCCCTCCTATCGCTCCTCGCCACGTCCTGGCCGACGAGAACGGCCAGGAATTCGTCTACCGCCAGCCCCGAACGCGCTTCGAGGTGGAGACTCTCCTGTTCGCGGCGTGGAACGACCCGTTCGGCGGCTACGCGTGCGACGGCGACGAGCACTGGACGGTGGAGGCGATCCGTTCATGGTGGAGCGAACGGGCCCGCGTCCGGGAATGGGCGATCAGCTTCGCCGCGAACGACTTCGTCGCCTACTTGGACGGCGAGGCGGCGGATCACCTGCGCGACTACATGTTCTGGCTGGAGGAGCGGCGGCAGCCCGGTGCCGGGGTGAATCGGCCCGATCTCTGACTGCGACAGCCCCGAGCCGTGCGCCTTGAGCTGGCGATCTTCCTTACGCTACGCTCCGTGGTCTCAAGATCAATCGCAAGGTGGGGGGCCGCCGTCATGGCGCATTCGATCAACCGGATCCGGCTCGCGGTCAGCGCGGTCACGGCATCCGGCACGGTGTTCGGCGTCGCGGCGCCGGTGATGGCCGCGCCCGTGGCGGTCGCGCCGATGGTGGCTGGGGTCGCGGCGCCGACCTCGCCCTACCTCAACGGCACCTTGTTGTGGCGGAGCCACCCGGTGGCGCAGGGATTTCCGCTCGACCTGACGGTCGCCGGCGGGACGGTCGCGGCGGGCAAGACCTTGACCTATCAAGTCGACTTCGGCGAACCCGGCACGCCCGGCAACCTTCAGACGCTCACGCCTGAAACACCCGCCGCTTTGGTCACGACCCACTTCAGGTACACGGTGCTCGGCCAGCACACGATCAGCGTCGTCACCTCTGACGGATCGGCCACGTCGGCGCCAGCGACAAAGTTGGTCAATATCGTGGCCCCGCGCGACGCCGTAGCCGCGTTCACACTGTCCCCGAAGACGGCGGCGATCCCTTACGGCGGAACGGCTTTCGTCACCGTCGACGCGTCGGCTTCCGAACCGTCCGTCACCGCCTCCGCGATCCAGGACTACTCGTTCGACTGCGGCAACGGCCAGACCTGGACCGGCGGATCCACGTGGGCAGGGTGCAGCTATACCCAGCCCGGTGAGTACCGGATCAGCGTGAGCGTCACCGACGACACGGGCGCGACAGCCACCGCGCCCGCGCAGAGCGTCACCATCACGAACGCCGCTCCGACTCCGCCCGACTTCTCGCACATGTCATACGGTCCCGAGTGGGGTGCGACCCGCACTGCCTTCGTCGACCTGGGATCGGTCGCCTTCGACCCCAGGGTCGACCCGGCGAAGGCGACGTTCACCATCGACTGGGGCGATGGAACGAAGCAGACCATCACCGCCGCGAACCGAAACACAGTGTCGGGTGAAGTACACCGCTACGACACGGCTGGCACTTACACGATCTCGGTGACCGCGAACGACGGCCTCGGCCTGCCAACCTCCGTCGCCGCCATCTCGAAGCAGGTCACCGTCACCGCCAATTTCGCCGATCCGCCGACGGTGTCGCGCGCGGCGGGCAGCGACCGCTACGACACCGGGGTGCTGCTCTCCCGCAAGTTCTGGTACGACGCGAACTGGTTCTCCGGCTTCTCATCCGATGAAAGGCACAAGGCCGCCTCCGTAGTCCTGGCCACCGGCACCGCCTTTCCCGACGCGCTGGCCGGGGTCCCGCTGGCGGACTTCGTGAAGGGTCCGCTGCTGCTCACCGACCCCCAAACCCTGACCCCTGAGGTCGAGACCGAGATCAAGCGCATCCTGCCCGCCGGCGCCACCGTCCAGGTGCTGGGCGGCGTGAAGGCCGTCAGCCCCGCTGTCGCCGATCGCCTGACGCGCCTGGGCTACAAGGTCAACCGCATCGCGGGTGCGGACCGCTACAGCACCGCTATCAAGATCGCCCACGCCATGGGTGATCCGGCGCTGGCCGTCGTGGCCCGGGGCGACGACTTCCCCGACGCCCTGACCGCCGGTCCGATGGCGACCGCCTTGCGCACCAGTCTCCCCGGCAGCGGAGCCACCAAGCCCTCGGCGGTCATCCTGTCGGACAACGGGACCCTGACCCCCGAAACGGCCGCCTACCTCAAGAGCAGGCTCGCCACCGCCCCCTCCTCGCAGCAGGACCCCACCCACCTGGTCGCGATCGGCGGCGGCGCAGCGAAAGCCGTGCGCACCCTGCCCGGCATCGACGAGACCCCGAAGACCGGCAACACCCTGATCCTCGTCGGCACGGACCGCTACGACACCGCACGCCAGGTGGCCGAGCAATTCCGCGACACCAGCTCCAAGGGCCTCTACTACTTCTCGGTCGGCGTCGCCACCGGCACCGGCTACGCCGACGCCCTGACCGGCGGCACCTACCTCTCCGAGATCGGCGGCGGCCCGCTCCTGCTCACCGATCCGACGACCGAGTCCCCGGCGACCGCGGCCGAGCTCACGCGGTTCGTCGACTACACGCGGACCGTCGTGGTGTTCGGCGGCACCAAGGCCGTGTCGGCGCCGGTCTTCAGCTCCATCGTGGCGCGGATCCACGGGATCGTCACAGCGTTCTGAGCGTCATGGACGCCGTTCCAGCACGGAATGCGGCGCAAGTGGTCCAGACCACTTGACCGGTTCGAGGAGCTGCGCCCAGACTGGTCGGACCGCGCGTCTTGGATGGGGGCCACTTGCGCTTCGGACTTCTCGGCACGGTCCTCGTGGACGACGGTGCCGGCGAGCGCCAGGTGACGTCGAATCGGCAGCGGGCGTTTCTCGCCGCCTTGTTGGCGGAGCCCAATCGGGTGGTGTCCCGGGAGCGGCTGGCCGATCTGGTGTGGGCCGGGCGGCCGCCCGAGGCCGCCGACGGCACGTTGCAGAGCTATGCGATGCGGCTGCGGCGGGCCCTCGGCCCGGTCGCGGCGGGGCGGTTGCGAACGCGGAGTCCTGGTTACGTGATCGAGGTGGGACCCGGCGAGCTCGATACCGACGAGTTCGCGGCGTTGCGGGATGCCGCGCGGCGGCATGCGGAGTGCGGAAAGTGGGCTGACGTACGCACGTCGTGCACCGCGGCGCTGGGGTTGTGGCGCGGGGATCCGCTGACGGATGTGGCGGTCGATGTCGAGCCGTGGACCGGGCTGCGGCATCGGTGGCTGGAAGCGCGGTTGCAGACGGTGGAGCTGCGGATCGCCGCTGATCTCGAGCTCGGGGCGCATGAGGGCTTGGTGGCGGAGTTGGAGGCGCTGGTCGCGGAGCAGCCGTTCCGTGAGCCGCTGGTGGGGCAGTTGATGGTGGCGTTGTATCGGGGCGGGCGGCAGACGGAGGCCCTGGCTGTGTTCCAGCGGGCGCGGGCGCGGCTGGTGCGGGAGGCGGGGGTCGATCCGGGGGCGGAGCTCAGGGTTCTGCATCAGCGGATGTTGAAGGCCGATCCGGGGTTGGGCGGGGGCAGAGGCGGGCGTGGTGGTCCGGCTTTGGATGGTGGGGCGGGCAAGGCTGGGGAGGATACTGCGGGCAGTGGCGCGGAGGCGGGCGGCGCTGCTGGAGGTGAGGCGGCTGGCGCTGCCGAGGCTGCTGGTGTGCTGACGCCGCGGCTTCGTGAGCCGGCACAGGTTCCCGCTGCGGCCGGCGATTTCACGGGACGTCAGGACGTGGTCGACGCACTGCTCGATGAGCTGCGGCCGACCGGCGGGGCACCGCGGGTGGTGGTGGTGACCGGAGCTGCCGGCGTGGGGAAGACAGCGCTGGCGCTGCATGTCGCGAATCGGGTGCGGGACCGGTTTCCCGATGGTCAGCTGTACGCGTCGGCCGCGGCGTCAGTCGCAGCGTCAGTCGCGGCCTCGGTCGGACCGGACGGTGTGGCGGCCTCGACCTCCGAGGTCCTGCGCGGCTTCCTGGCCGCGCTTGGCGTCGCGGTGACAGACCCTTGCGCCGACTCCGAGCAGTTGGCCTCCGCATTTCGGACAGCGACAAGCGGATTGGCGCTGCTCGTGGTCCTGGACGATGTCCGCACCTCGGCGGCGTTACGGACGCTGCTGCCCACGGGGCCGGGCTCCGTCGTGCTGGCGACCAGCCGGAATGCGTTGGCCGGGCTCGACGGGGCAAGGAGCGTGGAGCTCCCGTGCCTGACGCCGACCGAAAGCAGGGCTCTGTTATCCCGGCTGGTCGGGCCCGCGCGGGTGGCGGCGGAGCCGGAGGCGGCCGAGGCTGTGCTGCGGGCCTGCGCGGGCCTGCCGCTGGCGCTGCGGATCGCCGGGACTCGCCTCGCCGCGCGCGGCGGCTGGCCGATCCGGCACCTCGCCGACCGGCTCACCGACGAGCGGGGGCGGCTCGACGCCCTGGCGGTCGGGGATCTGGATGTGCGGGCGTGCTTCCAGGCCGGGATCGAGCGGATGGTGGCTGCTCATGGGGTCGCGGTGTCGGCGTCGGCGTCGGCGTCGGCAGAACCGAGCCTGGGCCGGGATCCGCAATCAGCACTCACAGTGTTCTGTCTCCTCGGCCTGTGGAACGGTGACGGCCTCTCGCTGTCCGCCGCCTCGGCCTTGACCGGGTTGCCGTCGGCCGCCGCCGAGCCGCTGCTCGAATTCCTCGTCGACGTCCATCTGCTGGAGTCGCCCGCGCCGAGCCGCTATCGCCTTCATGACCTGCTCCGGGTGTTCGCCGCCGAGAAGGCCCAGGCGTCGGTGCCGCAGTCGGACCGGGCGCAGGCGCTGAGCCGGGTCGTCGCCTGGTACGCGGCCGCGGCCACCGGTGCGGACCTCGCCTCGGCGCCGCACCGCCGCCGATTCATGCTCGATCTCCCCGACACCAGCTACCCAAACGGCGACGGTCCTCAATTCGCCTCCCGCGCCGAAGCCCTCGCCTGGTCGGATCAGGAGCACCGGAACCTGCTCGCGGCGACGATCCATGCCCGCGACCTCGGGCTGCCGGCCCGGACCTGGCAACTGGCGATCACGGCTTGGGGGCCGCTCACCGCGTGCCGCCGCTGGGAATCGGCGGAGGCGACGCATCGCATAGCGTTGGCCGCCGCGCGCGCCATGGGCAACCGAGCCGCCTCGGCCTGGCTGCTCAACGGACTCGGCGGCATCCTGCTCGCGTCCGGCCGACTCGACGAGGCCGACGAGGCGTTGGGGATCGCGCTCGCGATGCGCCGTGAACTGCGCGACGCCGCCGGGCAGGCGGTTGTCCTCAACAACCTCGGTGTGCTCGCAAGGCTCCGCGAGGACACTCCGCTGGCCGCGCGCCGCTTGGAGGAGTCCCGGGTCCTGCTGCGCCTGCTTGGCGACGACGCCGGCGAGGCCAAGGCGCTGCGCAACCTCGCTGAGCTGCCGCGGATGGCCGACGATCCCGAACTGGTGGCCACCTGCCTCAGCGGGTGAGCGGAGCGGGACGCCCGGCTTCGGGAAGCAGAGCCCTGAGCACCGACTCGGGCGGCTGCGCACCGCTCGCGGACCCGCGACACAGGACCACGCCCCCGACGAGGTGGGACGGGCAGGGGCCGAGTTGTTTGGAGTCCAGGCTGTCGGGATGGTCGCCCAGGACGAAGACGCCGGCGGGTAGCAAGTCAGCGCCAGGCACTCGATCCGCACCGGCTGCTCGATCCGCGCCAGCCGCTCGATCTGTTGCAGCCGACCGGTCAGCGCCGACCGCCGTTTCAGCGACCATCGCCGCCTCCGCGCCGACCACCGGCTCCGGTCCGCCAACCACCCGAGCCACCCGCTTCACGCACCATCCGGCACCACTGCCCGCATCCGACCAGCCCCCATCCGGGTGCGGTCGCGGAACAAGCACCACCGCGCCGGGCGCGACAGCCGGGTCCGTGCCGTCGCAGCGCCGTACCACGAGCCGGTCGCCGTGCGACAACGCCGGGTACATGCTCCAGCCCCGGACCGTGACCAGCAGGTGGCGACGTCGGCGCAGCAGTGCTGCGAGCAGCAGGCCGGCCATCAGTGGATGCCGATCGGTGCGGTCGAGTCCTGATATCCGTCCGCCTGGAGGGCGAACAGGCGTGCGTAGTCGCCATCCGCTGCCAGGAGTTCGGTATGTGTGCCCTGCTCCGCAACCTGGCCGTCGGCCAGCACCACGATCCGGTCGGCGAACCGGACATCGGCGAGTCGGTGCGAGATCAGCAGTGCCGTGCGGGTGGTTCGCAGGGCTCGAAGGCCGTCGCGGATCCGGTGCTCGGCCTCGGGATCGAGGCCGGCGCTGGGCTCGTCGAGGATCAACAGGTCGGCACCGTCCCGCATAAAGGCGCGCGCCAGTCCGACACGCTGCCACTGGCCGCCGGACAACTGCGTGCCCTGACATGGAGCAGCTCCACCCCTGGCACCAGCCGCGCCAACCACATGAACCCGACTGAGCATCGTCGCGTACCCCGCCGCCAACCCCTCCACGACCCGCGCGACATCGGCCCGCTCCGCCGCGGCCCGCACCCGCTCCCCATCGTCGATCGCCGCGACGTCGCCCACGCCGATGTTCTCCCCGGCGGTCAGGTCGTAGCGGGTCGGAGTCTGGAACACCGCGCCGATCCGGGCGCGCAGGCGCGCGGGGTCGTACGCTGCCAGGTCCGCGCCGTCCCACAGGATCCGGCCACGGTCCGGCTCGTAGAACCGGCACAGGAGTTTGACCAGCGTGGATTTGCCCGCGCCGTTCAGGCCGACCAGCGCGACCGTCTCGCCGGGGGCGATGCGCAGGGTCACGCCGCGCAGGATCCACGGTGCTCCGGGGTGGTAGCGGAACCAGACGTCGCGGAACTCGACCCCTTCGCGCAGTCGGTCCGGGCCGGGCAGGACGGAGGCGGCGGTCGCGTGGTGCCGGGAGCGCCGGCCCTCGTCCTGGACGGCGAACAGGTGCCGGAAGCTGATGGCGGACTGGTCGAGCGACGCCACCGACGCGACCGCCGAGGCCACGCCGCCCTGCACCGCGGCGAGCGCCGCCACGAACACGGTCACGTCGCCGATCGTCAGCCGGCCGCGCCCGGCCATGGCCACGGCCCAGACCAGCCCGCCGGCCCCGAGCGCGGCGCCGAGCAGGGCCAGCGGCGCCTGCGCGGACAGGGCCCGCCGGTCGACGCCGCGCTCGGCGTCGTTGACGGCCCGCAGATCGGCGGCCAGCCGCTCCCGGAACAGGCCGCCGAGCCCGAACAGCCGGATCTCCATTCCGGCGTTCGCGTCGAGCAGCAGCATCCGCACGGCCATCTGCCGCCGGACCGCGCCGCCGGTGCCGAGCTGCATCGCGGCGCGGCGGCGGTTGAGGCGCAGCTGCGTGATCAGGCGCGGTACCGCGGCCAGCAGGGCCAGCGCTGCCAGCCACGGGTTGACGGCGGCCAGGGCGGCAGTGAAGCCGGCCACGCTCACCACCGCCTGCGCGGTGTTCAGCAGTGCGCCGAGCATCTGGTCGGATCCCGAGACGGCCTGTCCGGCCAGCCGCAGCCGGTCTTGCGCGGCCGGGTCCTCCAGCCCTGCGATGCCGACGGCCGCCGTCACTGCGTCGACCAGCCGGTCCTGCACCACGACCGCGGTCGCGCGGCGGATCTGCGACTGGAGGTACTGCGCGCAGGGCGGCACGAGCGCCGTCACGACGCCGACCGCGGCGAGCAGCGCGACCTCCGGCTCCAGCCGCGACCAGGGCTCGTGGCCCTGGACCCGGTCGACGACGGTGCGCATCAGCAGTGCGGCGATCGTGCCGAGGGTGCCGGAGGCCAGGGTCAGGACGGCGAGGACCGGCACCGTCAGGGGTTTGACACGCACAGTCAGGACCAGGACGCGGGCAACGGTGCGAAGGAAGCCCGGTCCTGGGTGCTCCGCAGCAGGTGGAGACCCGGTCGGCACGGTCATGCCGCCACCGGGTCCGCGTGCCCGAGCGGCAGCCCGGCCAGCGCGATCGCGGAGTGGGCGACGTGGCCACCGGCGTCAAAGAGCACATAAGAAGGCCACGCGCGCACGCCCAGGTCGCGGGTGACGGCGCCGGAACTGAAAGGCCCCACACCGAGGTCCTCCACAACAGTCACCGCGTCACCGAGCACATCCCGGAAAGCGCCCAGCCGGTCGGCCTCGCCGCTCAGCACCGCCACCGTCGTCAGGCCCTCCGCCCGACGGCGGCGGCCAAGAGCGTCGAAGTCCGGAAGGTGGTCGGGACAAGCCTTGCACTCCGTGGAGAAGACACCGACGAGGACGCTCCCGGTCGTCGGATCACCGAAGCTTCTGGCCAAAGATCTGGGCATCGGCTCGCCGATACCCAGCGCCGGCAAGCGTTCGGTACCAGTTGGGCGGCCGGAGCCGGGCGGCGTCGGGCTCGCGGAGGCGGGGGTGTCACGGAGCCGGCGGATGAGACCGGCGGTCAGTACGAGATCGAACACTGTCAGCGCCGCCAGGACGCAGACGAGCGGCACCAGGACAGCCGTCATGGTCGGACACCTTCCTTCGCGGGTCGGAGCACGTCAGCGAATTCGTCGAGGAGCACCACCGGCACGGCGGCCGTGATCGCGACCGCGAGCGCCCATCCGACGGCCCGCAGCGAGGCGTGCGGCGGGTCCGCCGGCGATGCGGCAGCCAGCAGGGCGGCCCCCAGCAGCAGTACATTGCGGACCACATGGCGGGGCGCGACCGCGCTGGTGGACGCGCCGAAACAGTTGCACGCGGCGCCGTCCGCGACCCGCAGCGCGCGGACCAGGACGCCGGTGAAGGCGACGAGCAGTGCCGCCGCGATCGCCGCGCCGGCCTCGGCAGTGGCCGGTACCGCCATCAGCGCAGCCGTGGCGCCCTCGGCCGCCACGACGAAGGCAGCGAGCCCGGTGACAACCGGGCCGGACCGCCGAGACGGCCGAACCCGCCGAGACGGCCGAGACAGCCGAGGAATCAGGTGCGGAAGCTCGACGCGAAAAGCACCGAACGCGCTTGCCTTGGCGACGGCCGAGGCGACGAATACGAGCACTGCCAGCCAACGCGCAACCAAACAGATCTCTGACACGGATCCTCCTTCAAGGCAGCCGCAACGGAAAAGAACATGACTGGACGAGGCGCGGCGCGGCGCGGCAGGACCACCCGGAACAGGAGTCGTCCCGCCGCGCCGACCGATCGTCAGCCGCCGATCAGCAGGGACCCTGGGGGTCGCCGTAGACCACGTGCTCGTTGCAGCCCGAGTCGATCCAGTGGTAGTCGCAGTACCGCTCGCCGGTGTGGTTCCCACGGTCGGCGCAGTAGCAGTTCGTGAGCCACGAGGTCCCCGGGGTGCACGCCGAGGCCTCGGCCTTCGGCAGGAAGCGCGCGGCGAGCCGGTCGCCCGCCTTGAGCATCGTCTTCACCATGTCGGTGATTCCTTTCGCAGGAGGCGCCGGACCGTCCGGCGCCGGGGTCGACGACCCTGCTCCGAGCATGTCCGGCGGCGCTGGCAGAGCTCTGACGTCAGGACCCTGGATCCGGGCCGGCGGCGCCCGCGGAATGCCAGCGGGCTCCTCAGGAGCGCCAGGTATCATCGGTCCCCGATCGCCGTACCGATTCCGTGCCGACCCGGTACCGACGCCCCGCCGACGGGCGTCGCCGGAAGCGGAGGGCGATGTCATCGGCACGGCGTCAACGGGGGTTATCAATGGCGATCGTCTTCCGCGTCCTCGGACCGCTGCGGGTGTCGGAGGACGGCCGGGACCGGGCGATTCCCGGGCCGTTGCAGCGCGCCGCGCTGGCGACGCTGCTGCTGGACGCGAACCACGCCGTCCCCGCCGACCGGCTGATCCTCGCCATGTGGGGCGACGCCACTCCCGCCGACGCCCGCCGCGCGCTCCAGGCGAACATCAAGCGGCTGCGGCTGGCCCTGGGCGACGTCCTGGGCCGCAGGCTGATCACGGACGGACCGGGATACCTGCTGGTCGTCGACAAGGGCGAGTTGGACGCGCAGGAATTCCGCGTCCGGCGGGCCGCCGGGGCGGCCGCGGCCCGGGAGGGCCGGTGGGAGGACGCGCTGGCGGGGTTCGCCACCGCGCTGGAGCTGTGGGACGGCGACGAGCCGGTCGCCGACGCCCCGGACCCCGCACGCCGCGACGAGCGGCTCAGTGCCCTGACCGAGCTGCGGTGGCAGACGGTCGCGGACCGGATCGACGCGGAGCTGAACCTGGGCCGGCACGCCGACGTCGTCGCCGAACTGCGGACCCTGATCGCCGCCGAGCCGCTGCGGGAGACCCACACCGCCCAGCTCATGATCGCCCACCACCGGTCCGGGCGCCGGGCCGAAGCCCTGGCCGCCTACCGGAGCCTGCGGCGGACGCTGAGCGCGGAGCTGGGCGTCAAGCCGTCGGACCCCTTGCAGGAGCTCCGTCAGCGGATCCTCGACGGCGAGGCGGAGCTGCCGCGATTCGTGGGCAACGGCACCGGCACCAGCACCGGCGCAGGCCCAGGCACCGGACCGGGCACCGGCCCCGCAGGCGCCCCCGCCCCCGAGACCGCGCCGCCGCCGCCGGCCGCCGAGCCGCCGCGGCAGCTGCCCGCCGACATCAGGACCTTCACCGGCCGCCAGGACCAGGTCGCCGAGCTCACCGCCCGCGCCGGGGAGGCGACCGGCGCGGCCGGCGGCACAGTGGTGATCTCCGCGATCGACGGCATGGCCGGCGTCGGCAAGTCGGCGCTGGCGGTCCACGCCGCGCACCGGGCGGCCGCGGACTTCCCCGACGGCCAGCTCTACCTCGACCTGCACGGCCACGACCCGCACCGCGACCCCCTGGACCCGGCCGAGGCGCTGGACCGGATGCTGCGCACCCTCGGCCTGCCGCCGGCCGCGATCCCGGCCGCCACCGCCGAGCGCGCGACCCTGCTCCGCCACCGGCTGGCCGGCACCCGGACCCTGATCGTCCTCGACGACGCCACCAGCACCGCGCAGGTCAGACCGCTGCTCCCGGGCACCCCCGGCTGCCTGGTCCTGGTCACCAGCCGCCGCCGGCTCGCCGGCCTGGACGACGCCCACACCCTGGCCCTGGACACCCTGTCCCCGGCCGATGCCGCCGCGCTGCTGCACCGGGTCGCCGGGCCCGGACGGATCGGCCCGGACGACCCCGGGCTGCCGGAGCTGATCGGCCTGTGCGGCCACCTGCCGCTGGCGCTGCGCATCCTCGCGGCCCGCCTGCGCCACCAGCCGCTGCTGCGGATCGAGGACCTGCTCGGCGAACTGCGCGCCGAGCGCACCCGCCTGGAATCACTGCTGGACGAGGACCGCGACCTCGGCGCGGTGTTCCACACCTCCTTCACCCGGCTCCCGGCGGCCGAGCGAGAGCTGTTCACGCTGCTCGGCCTGGTCCCCGGCACCGATTTCGAGGCGTACGCCGCGGCCGGCCTGACCGGCGCCGAGCCGGCAATCGCCGCGCGGTGGCTGCGCTCGCTGCTGGATCACAACCTCCTGATCCAGTCGGCGGCCGGACGCTACCGGTTCCACGACCTGATCCGGCTGCACGCCCGGGACCTGGCGGCCCGGCTGGATCCGGCCCGGCGGCGGGCGGCCCGGTGGCGGCTGTCGTCCTTCTACCTACGGGCCGCACAGGAGGCCGACCGGCAGCTCAGCCCGGGTCGGCGGCCAGTCGTGGAGTTCGACTGCGCCGGGTACGACGGCTACGGCTACGGCTACGACGCGGGCGCGGCGTCAGGGGCCTTCGACGCATCGGACCGCGCGGAACAGCCCCGTCCCGCCGGTCTCCTCGCCGTGCCCGCTGTGCCCGCTGTGCCCGCCAGTCCCGCTCTCCCGGACATCCCCGCACTCCCCGACCGGAAAGCGGCTCTGGCCTGGCTCCGCGCCGAACGGCCCGCGCTGCTGGCAGACATCGACGACCTGATCCGCTCCGGGCGGCACGCCGACGTCGTCGCCCTGGCCGACGCCCTGGCCGGCCTGCTGTTCCTGGACGGGCCCTGGACCCTGGCCGCGACCCTGCACCAACGGGCCGCCGACGCCGCGCAGGCCGGCGGCGACCTGCTCGGCCAGGCCGACGCGCTGATGGAGACCGCCCGGGTCCGGCAGATGTCCGGCGACTACACCGCCGTGGCGCCCCTGCACGCCCGCGCGCTGGCCGTCTACCAGGCCCTCGGCGACCGGTTCGGCGAGGCCCGGGCCTGGCAGGAGCAGGGACGCAACCGGCTGATGACCGGCGACCTGGCCGTCGCCCGGCAGACCCTGCACACGGCCCTGGACACGTACCGCGACCTCGGCAACCGGCCCGGCCAGGCCGAGGCGCTGTGGAACCTGGCGCGCCTGAACCGGATCAGCGGCGACGTCAAGACCGCCGACGACCACATCCACGAAGCCCTGGCCCTCCTGGAAGCCGACGGCGACCGCCCCGGCCTGGCCAGGGCGACCCTCGAACTGGCCCGGATCCGGGAGTGCCAGGGCACGCTCGACGGCGCCACCGGCCACTACGAGGCAGCGCTGGCCATCTTCGAGGAGACCGGCAACCTCGTCCTGGAGAACTCCGCCCGCAACGACCTGGGCCGCCTACGCCGCGCGGTCGGCGACTACGCCGGAGCCCTGGCACTGCAAGAGCGGTCGGTGGCCGTCGCCCGGACCCTCGGCGAACCCGTCGGCCACGCCAACGCCCTCCAGGAGCTGGGCCTGGTCCACTTCGCCCTCGGCAACCGGGCCGCCGCCACGGACGCCCTGGACCAGGCGCTCGTCCTGTGTCAGGCCGCCGGCTACAGCCTCGGCGACGCCGCGGCCCGCCACGTCCTGGGCCGCATCGCGCTGGAATCCGGCGACCTGCTCGAAGCCCGCGAACGCCTCGCCGAGGCCCTGGCCATCGCCACCCGCTACGACAGCCGCCCCGACCAGGCCGCGGTCCTGTGCACCAGCGCGGCGCTGGCGATGGCGCAGGAGGACCACGCCGAAGCGATGAAGCTGTACGGGAACGCCCTCGAACTGGCCCGCGAGGTCGGCAGCCCGGCCCTCCAGGCCCAGGCGCTGGAGGGCCTCGCCGCCGCCCGGGCCGCCACCGGCGACCGCGACGGCGCGGCCGACGACCTGCGGGAAGCCGTCGTCCTGTACCGGCAGGTCGGCGCGGCCGAGGAACAACGGGCCGCCGCCGCTCTGACGGCACTGACGGCACTGACGGCACTGACGGGGCTGACGGGGCTGACGGGGCTGACGGAACTGTCAGGGCAGCCGGAAACAGCCGGAACTGCCGGGGAGCTGACAGGGCACTGACAGCGCACCCGACACACTCGGGCCGCGCCGGGTTTCCGGCGCGGCCCGAACTGGTCTCAGCTGCCTTTACCGGCTCAGCTGCCCTTACCGGCTCAGCTGTTCTTGTAGGCGCCGTACGCGCACGCAGTGAGCAGAAGCCACGGCGTCACCTTCTCGAGAATGAACTTCCCCTTCGCAATGGACTTGGACACCGTCGCGGCTCCCGCCGCGCTCAGGTCGACGACTCCGCCGCCGACAATCTCCTCGAAGCAACCGATGATCGGTCCCTTACTCTCATCCGTATCGTGCAGCCGGTCCCACATGTCCTGGTTCGACGTGGTGAGCGTGTCCTCGTAGTACTGGTGCTTCTTGGTGTCGTAGTAGCTCTCCAACCATCTGGCGTAGACCGTCGTGCAGCCGTTGCGGTCGCAGGCGCTGTAGAGCGTCGAGCACATCAGCCCCCTGCATGTGAGCTGGTTGGGGGGTTGCCCCAGGCTCAGCCACATGTTCTGGAGGTCCTCGATACAGGTCTGGTCGCAGTTGATGGTGGTCCCGGACTTCTCGTCGACGAGGGTGACCATCGGCACCGTGTCGAGCACGCACGCGTGGCCGTTCCAGTGGCGGCCGGAATTGCAGTTCGGATCGGTGGCTCCTCCGTCCTGGCCCGAGGAGCCGGAGACGCAGGCGTGGCCGTTCCAGTGCTTGCCCGTCGCGCAGACCGAACCGCCTCCGCCGCCGGGTCCCGAGGAGTTGTCCTGCGCGCAGAAGTTGCCGTTCCAGTGCGTGCCGGACGGGCAGCTCGGCTCACCGCTGACGCCGCTCCCGCTCGACGGGCCCGAGTAGTTGTACTGTGCGCAGAAGTTGCCGTTCCAGTAGGTGCCGGACGGGCAGGACGGCGTGGTGACCAGGCCCGAGGGGTCCGAGCCGCCCACCGGGTTGTCGGCGGCGTAGCTGTAGCCGCCCATCTGGGCCGGGTCGCCGGATTCGAGCACCGGGTCGACGCTCAGGAAGCGTCCGGTGACCGGGTCGTAGTCCCGCACGCCGAGCAGTGACAGGCCGGTGGTCGGGTCGGTGGGCTTGCCCAGATAGCCCCGCTGGTCCGGCCAGCCGTTGGGGGATGTGCCGCGCGGGTTGCCGAACGGGTCCTGGTAGCGCACCGTGGCGGCCAGCGTCGTGGCGTCGACGGTGGTGGTCGCGGTGCTCCGGGTGTCGCCGAGCTCGTAGGTCAGCGTCCCGGCCGAGGACCGGACCAGGGTGACGCCGTCCGGCGACTCGGAGTAGTACCGCAGGGCCGTGATGGCCCCGGTGCCGGTGTTGAGGGTGACCTGTTCGCCGAACGGCAGGTAGAGCGTCGTGCTCGCGGTGGCCGGATCGCGTTGCACGAGCAGCGATCCGTCGGCCGCGTAGGTGTACTGGGCGGTGGTTCCGGCGGAGTCGCCGACGCTTTGCGTCTGCCCCTCCGCGTCGTAGCCGATCGACTGGCCGGCCCGCGTGATGGCGCCGCCGCCGGTGTTGTAGCGGTAGGTGCTGCTCACGGTGTTGCCGCCCGCCGTGGTGGTCACCGACTGGACCGCGTCCGGGGCGGCCGCGGTCGTGCTGACGCCGGTCGCCGCGTTGTAGCCGTTGTAGGCCAGGTTCTGGGTGACGTCGCCGGCGTGACCGGTGACCGAGGTGTCGTGGTTGGTGGACGTGACCCGGTCGCCGAGGCTGTTGTAGCCGAACGTCTCCCAATAGGGAGCCGGTCCGCCGGTGACCTTGCCCGCGACCGGGGCGGCGTTCACGCAGCCGCCGGTGCCGAAGACCTGGACGCCCTGGGCGTTCGTCGACGAGGTGACGCCGCCGGTGTCGGTCCAGGCCGAGGTCAGCCGGTTCTGCTGGTCGTAGCCGAAGCACTGGGTGTCGGTCGCGCCGAGGGCGGGCTGGGTGGTGGACTGCGCCGTCTGGGCCCCGGCCTGATTGTAGGTGTAGGCGGTGGTGTCCAGGGCGACGCCGCTGGTCTGCACGCCGTCGGTGACCGTCAGCAGGCGGCCGGTCGGCGGGTCGTAGGTCTCGACGCGCGAGAACTGCTTGCCGTAGAGGCCGAAGTTCGACGACAGCACCTGGCCGGTGTCGGAGTAGGCGATCTGGTTGGCGTAGGCGTAGCTGCCGCCGAAGCCGTCGAGCAGGCCGCCCGCCGTGTAAGTGAGGTTGACCTGCTCCTTGGGCAGGCCATGGTTCGGGTTGAAGTGCTGGCCCGCCGCGGTGCCGGTCGTCGGGTCGTACTGATACGTGCTCTGATACGTGCCGGCCAGAGCGCCCTCGCCGGACGGAATGGTGACGGTGGTGCCGGTCGGCTTGTAGTCCGGGGTGTAGCCCTGGACGGTCTCGGTATAGGCGTGGGCCAGGTCGTTCGCGCCGTTGGTGTAGCGGGTGGAACTGGTCGGCTGGCCCTTCGCCGGGGAGTCGTAGGTCCAGGTGACCAGGGTGTCGGCGGCGCTCTTGGCGGCCTGCCCGGACGTGTCGTACTCGGCGGTCTTGCGCCCCAGGACGTCGTAGTCGAAGGACAGCTGGCGGCCCCGGCCGTCGGTGTTGGACAGCACGATGCCGCCGGGCGAATACGTGCTGCTCGACGTCCCGCTGTCCGGATCGACGGTCTGGATCACGCGGCCGTGCAGGTCGTAGGTGTAGATCGAGGCGTTGCCGGCGTTGTCGGTGACGGTCGCCTTCTTCCCGGCCGGGTTGTACGTGTACCCGGTGGCGATGGCGTCGGCGGCTCTGCCGGTCGGGGTGGGCGTGTTGTACTTCCAGGTCGCCGAGACGCGCCCGGCGAGGTCGGTGTACTGGCTGGTGGCGGTGCCGCCGGCCGGCGGGGTCACGTCGGTGGCGTCGGTGCCGCGGTACGCCGTCGTCGTGGTCCACTGGTTGACGCCGTCGGCGACGAACAACGACTGGACCGCGCGGCCGTCGCCGTCGAAGAACGTCTCGGTCTCGCTGGGCACCACGCTGTCGTTCCGCGGGACGGAGATCCCCATGCCGGGGGCGGCGGTGCCGTCGTGGTACGGCTTCGTGGTCTTCACGGCCTGGCCGAGGGAGTTGTAGTGCGTGTCGGTCAGATTGCGTTCGCCACTGCCGCCGTTGGCGGTGGTCACCTGGTCCTGGACGACGCGCAGCGTCGCGTCCTCGATCTGGACGTCGTGCGAGTAGTGGCTGCCGCCGAACTGGAGCGTGGCCGTGTCCACGGCCGGCGGGTTCACCCCGTCGAGCCGGTAGGCGAAGGTCTTGTCCGGGCTCGCGCCGGCGGCCTTGCTGTTCAGCGGCGACCAGACCGCGGTCGCGCGGCCCAGCCCGTCGAACGTCTCGCTGATCACTTCGCCGTTCACGTCGCTGGCCGCCGTGGTGAGGCCGCGCGCCGGGTCCAGCGTCGTGGTGGACGGCCAATGCGCCGGGTCGGTGACGGTCACCGTGTCCGGGCTCGCGCCCGGCGTGCTGTAGACCGTCGTCGTGGTGTGCTGGTCGGCGTCGGCCGCCGAGGTGACGCGGCCGTAGTTGTCGAACTGCGCCGTCTTCTGGACGACGTAGGTCGGCGGGGTCGTGCGGTAGGAGTCGACGGCGTCGACGGTCGTCGCGTCGCCGGGACCGGTCACGGTGCCGAGGGTCGTGGAACCGTCGTAGAAGGTGCGGGTGTCGCTGACGGTCGTGGTCTGGCCGGCGGCTGTGCCGCAGGGTCCTGCGATGGCCGTCACCTGGTCGGGGAAGGCCAGCATGTTCCGCGCGGTGTCCTGGGCGTAGGTGGTCGTGGTGCAGACCTCGGTCAGCCCGTCACCGGTCGCGTCCTGGCGGATCGTCCGGCCGGAGCTGTCATCGGTCGTGGTCGTGCCGGACTTCTTCCACGTGCCGTCGTGCTGGAGCTGGTAGTCCCGGCTCGCAGTGGTGGCGGGAATGCGGGCGACGAGGGCCGGCATGGAGTTCGGCTGCGTCTCCGTCGCCGTCGTCGTGTACGTCCACGGACCGCCGACCTTCTTCTCCAGCGGCGCGCCGCCCGCGCCGAGCAGCGTCTGGGTCTCCAGCGCGGTGCCCTTCAGCCAGTCGGAGTCGGTGACGGTGTCGCCGACAGAGTCCTGATAACTCACCGACCGCTTGGTGCCGTTCTTGAGATAGTCGCCGTCCATACCCTGCAGGTAGGTCGTGACTGTCTGGGTGGGTACTGACACGGCCGATGCGACGCCGGTGGTCGCGGTCACGCTGTGATAGCCGCGGAACTCGCCCCAGGTGCGCTGCGCCGCCGAGGTGAACGGGGAGTCGTCGCGGTGCCAGGCCGCGGGGCCGTATTTGTACGACGTGGTCTGGGCTTCGGACCAGTTGGTGTCACCGGCCGCGTGCGGGGTGATGGGGTCGTCGACGGTGACCGAGGAGACCTGGTACTTGGTGAACCAGTCCAGGACCGCGCTGTTGCCGGCGGTGGGCACCCAGTACTGCGGGAAGCAACTCAGGGTATTGCTATCTTCCGAGGCCGGCATGGTGTTGGTGACCCGGGAGCATTGGGGATCGGCGTAGCCGACGACGATCTGCGCGCCGGCCTCGGTGGTGAGGTAGTCCATCCGGGGCCGGAACAAGGCGGCGGCACCGGTGGTGGCGCCGTCGACGCGGTTGGCCATCATCTCGGCGGTGAACACCATGGCCGGCATGGCGACCGCCGCACCGCCGCCGAGGGGATCGGCGCCGGTGCGCTGGATCGAGTTCAGCCACATCACGGCCACCGTGCCGTCGCCCGGGCTGGCCTGCACCCCGCCCCGGGACGGCACCACCACGCCGGCCTGCGGCGAGGGGAAGATCTGGGCCAGGGTGTAGGTGTCGACCGGCGACGGCGTGCCGCCGACCGACACCGTGGTCTTGATCGAGGTCAGGCGCTTGGTCGTGAAGAACGTCGGCGAGTAGTTCGGGCACGATCCGGTGAGCGAGGGGCAGATCTGGTCGAACGGCACGTCCGGCCAGTTCGACGCCGTCGACGAGCTCAGATTGCTGTTGGCGCAGTTGCTGAAGGTCGACGACGGCAGGCACCGCTCGTCGACGCCGAAGGTCACGGTCGCGGTCGGCTGCGCCCCGCCGATCGCGTCCGGCAGGCGGTAGCCGTAGCCGATGCTTTGCAAGTAGCCGCCGCGCACGTAGCCGGTGTTCGCGCCGATGCCGTTGCCCTGCACGTAGCCGCGGTCATAGATGTTCTTCTCCGGGACCCAGGTGTAGGTCTGGAGGTTCTGGTGCGGGTCCACGACGTAGTCCAGGTTCCAGCGCCACGCCATGTTCGGCACGAAGGAGTTCGTCCCCGCCGACGCGGTGTGGCACGAGGCGCCCGCGGGTCCCTCGCCCGCCTTGGGGCAGTACACCGGAACCGTCCACGCCGAGCCGGTGGCCGGGCCGCCGCCGGTGGTCGTCGGCAGGTGGCCGAGGCCGAAGTAGTACTGGACGCCGTCGGTGGTGACGATCTCCCAGGCCTCGCCGTTGTACGCGCCGTTGGCCGCGCCGGACAACGGGATCACCTTGGTGCCGTCGTCGCTCTGGAGGTGCCAGACGCCGGAGGTGTCGTCCCGCACCAGCGTCGAGGAGTGCGAGCCGAGCGCGAGGCTCACCTGGTTGCCGGCCCAGCACTCGTCGGCCGCGTTGGTGATCCCGTCCTGCGAGCACGACTGGTAGGAGCGTTCGATGAAGCCGGGCGAGTAGTCCCAGCCGTCGCCGATCCACGACGCCTGCGCGTTGGTGGCCGAGGTGCGGCCGTCGACGCTGCCGGAGTCGTACGTCAGGGCGACGCTCGGCGTGCCGCCGGCGGACGGCGGCACCTGGATCGGGTAGGAGTAGGTGAAGTCGCCGGCCTCGCTCCCGCCCGACCAGCTGCCCGAGGGGGCCAGCGATGTGGCGGTGTAGGTGCCGACGCTGCCGGACGCGGTCGTCGTGGCGGCCAGGACCAGGTTCGCGGTGGCGGTGGTAGTGGCGGACGCAGCGGTGGTCGCGGTGGTCGCGGTCGCAGTGGTCGCGGCCGCGGCCTTCGCCGGGACGCGCAGCCGGGTCGTCAGCGTCTGCTTCCCGGAATCGTTGCGGTAGTCGACCGGTGTCTGGACGCGGCAGGCGGGCACCGTCGGCGTGGTCAGCGCGCAAGCGGGGAGCTGCACCAGCTTGAGGCGGTCGCCGTAGCCGCCGCCGGACGCCCCGGCGAAGGACGAGTAGTCCAGGGAGAGGTCGACGCCGGCGGCGGCGGTGCCCGCGTCGGCGCGGTCCACGGTGAACAGCACGCCGTCGACGCCCGCCTTGGTGGCGGCGTCGTGGGCGGCGAAGGCGACGGACACCGTGCTCGCGGCGGCCGGCGCGGCGCCGGAGGAAGTGGCATTGGCCGAGGCGGCGTCCGCCGGAGCGGCGTCCGCCGAGGCGAGCCGCACCGGCAGCGATCCGGCCTGCGCGGCCGTGGTGACCGCCGGGGACAGCCCGACGGTCGCCGAGCCGGACGGCCAGACCGGCGCCGCGGGCGGCACGGCGTGCGCCGCGCGCGCTTTCGCTTGCTGCACCAAGGCATTCGGCGTCGGCTTCACTCCGGGACCGCCCGGCACCGACGGCGTCTGCTGGGCGGCGCGGAACTGCCAGATCCGCTGGGCCGGCAGTCCGCCGGCCGACGCGGGCCCGACGAGCGCCACCAGCGCGGCGGACATCGCGAAGGCCGCGACCACCGCCGTTCCGGCTCGGAGCCGGTGCCGGGCCCGGATCTTCGACCGACGTGGACGAGGAGAAGGCATCATCCCACCCGCTATCCGCCGGACCCCGCGGTCCGGCTGGTCACGAACACTTCAAGAGAGCTTGCCGACGAGCGCACAGCGATATCCGGACCCTGATCCGGCTCCCTAAGACGTAGCCGCGCGCGGCGGCGGCCGACAACGTTTTCGGCGGTGGGCGAAAACCTCGCGGGCCGGTTCGAACACGTGTTAGACCCCGGGTGCGGGCGATCGACGTCGCCGCGTGTGACAGGACTCTGACGGCGGGGAGGCTTTTGTGCAGCGCGTAAATTCCGGACTACGACGAAGGACAGGGAACGGGATCAGGACCCGGATCCGGTGGGCGACCCGCGCCGGGTCGGCACTGGCCGCGATCACGGTCGCGGCCGGGCCGCTGGCGGTGCCGGACGGTGCCGCGGCGGCTGTGCGGCCGGCGGCGACGGCCACCGCCGGGGCTACGGCCTCCGGGGCCCCGGCGGCCCCGGCCACACAGACCGCCGACCCGCACACCGCGGCGGCGGCCACGGCCAAGCGCACCGGAAAGCCGGCGCCGGTCGACGCCCTCACCACCGAGACGTCGACCACCGTCGCGAACCCGGACGGCACCTTCACCACCAGCACCTCGGTCCAGGCCGACCGGATGCGCACCGCCACCGGGTGGCGGGACATCGATCCGACGCTGCGCGTCCAGCCCGACGGCTCGGTCGCGACCACGGCCACCCCGAACCGCCTCGTGCTCTCCGGCGGCGGCACCGGACCGGTGGTCGCCGTCGACGACGGCGCCGGCCACAGCATGGCGCTGTCGCTGCCCGGCCGCCTGCCCGCGCCGACGCTGTCCGGCCCGACGGCCACCTACACCGGCCTCTACCCGGGCATCGACCTGGTGGTGACCGCTGCGCGCTCCGGCGGGTTCAGCGAGGTCTTCACCGTCCACGACCCGGCGGCCGCGCAGACCGCGCAGAACCTGCGGTTCTCGACCGCTCTGCACGGCCTGAAGCTGACGCAGGACGCCGGCGGGAACCTCTTCGCGGCCGACGCCAAGACCGGCCGGACGCTGTGGTCGGCGCCGCCGGCCGAGCTCTGGGACTCCGCGACCGGGGTCACCGGGCCGCAGGACAGCCCGGAGTCGATCGACGCGGTCGGACCGGCCTCCTCAGCGGACCGGCCCGGATCCGGTGCGCACCGCGGCCGCCTGCCGATGGCCGTGGACGCCTCCGGGCTCGGGCTCGTCGGCGACCTGAGCCGGCTCGGCACGTCCGCGCCGACCTACCCGCTGTACCTGGACCCCACCTGGCAGCTGCCCAGCGTCAGCGGCGGCACCCTGCTCAACGGCGAGGGCCGGTCCGGTTGCCCGACGGCGACCAAGGACACGTCGCGCAGCTGGCTCAGCGTCGGCTACAACGACTTCGACTCGTGCGTCGGCGCCGACCGGGTCTTCTTCCAGATCAGCACCAGCAACGTGCTGGCGGCCAACTACATCGTCAAGTCCGCCACCCTGAAGATCAACGAGGTGTACTCGGCCTGGAACGCCTGCGGCCGCGGCAGCGAGACCATCTCGATCTACACGACCGGGTCCAACATCGGCAGCGTGACCTGGAACACCATGCCCGCCTACACCACGCCGGCGGTCACGTCGAAGACCCTGAAGTCGGTCGGCGGCACCACCCCGTGCGCCGGCGGCACCGTGCCCGGCGACTTCGACGTGCTGGGCGCCATCACCACGGCCCGGGCCAAGGGCTGGTCGAACTGGACCTTCGTGATGATCGGCGACGAGACCCCGGGCAGCCACAGCCTCGAAGGGTTCAACGAGGACCCGAGCATCGTCACGGTCTACGAGGTCGCCCCGAACACCCCGACCACGACCGTCGCCGCGCCGGCGCCGGTCCGCTCCGACGGCACGCAGTGGCAGGGCTGCGACGGGAACCTCACCGGCTACCTGTCGCGGGCCAACTGGGGCGGCCAGAGCACCGCGCAGCTGTCCGCCGGCATTTCGAGCCCGCTCGCCCAGGCGCAGGTGCACGGGCACTTCGAGTTCTACGACCACACCGTGTCCGGCGGGAAGGAGTGGTTCATGGACTCGGCCGCCGTCGGCGGCTCGGGCGGCACGGCCACCGTCACGACCCCGGCGCTGACCGACGGGCACCAGTACACCTGGCAGGTCAACGCCGACGACGGATACGCGACCAGCCCGGTCGCCCACTACTGCGGCTTCACGGTGGACATCTCGCCGCCGTCGAACCCGATCGTCCAGTCCTCCGACTTCCTGCCGGCGGGCAGCTCCACGCCGAGCCCGAAGAAGGCCGGACAGGCCGGGCTGTTCTCGGTGAGCGCCTCGGACCCGGCGCCGGGCTCGGGCTTCCGCGGCTACAACTACATCCTGGACGGCTCGATCGGCGACACCGGGACGCAGTTCGCTGCGGCCGGCACCGGTAATCTGACCATCACCCCGACGGCCTGGGGTCCGCACACGCTGTACGTGCAGGCCGTCGACAACGCGGGCAACGTCTCCGCGACTTCGCAGTACTCGTTCTACGCGCCCTGGAACCAGCTCTCGCCGGTCCGGGCGGGTGACCTCACCGGCGACGGCGTGCCCGACATCGCGGCCACCACCACGGCCGGCAACCTGGTCGCCTACAACGGCGGCGCGGACCCGTCGCTGCCGCCCACCGTGCTCAGCGACGCCGCGCACAGCCCCAGGGGCAACGGCTGGGACAAGTACCTGGTGTCGCACCGCGGGTCGTTCGCGAACGCGGGCGTCGACGACCTGTGGGCCTACGACACCGTCAGCCACGGGCTGTTCCTGAACAAGAACACGGGAGCCAACCCGTTCACCAACCCGGGCAACGTGGTCCAGCTGAGCAAGGCCAACGTCGCCACCGATGCCAACAACACCAGCCCGACCACGCCGGACGGCCCGAACACCGCCTGTGCCACCACGTCCACGGGCAGCTGCGCGGGCTACAACAACACCGACTGGTCCGGGCTGACCCAGATGGTCGCGGTCGGGGACTTCTACCAGGGCGACACCCCGGGCACCTGCGGCCTGACCGCGCCGTCGAGCTGCGACAACGGCTCGCCGGGGCTGCTCACCGTCGAGAACGGCAGCCTGTGGTACTACCAGGGGCAGCAGAGCCCGTACTTCCTCGGCACCGCCGTGCAGCTCGGCACCTCCGGCTGGAACGGCGTCACCCTGCTGGCGCCGGGACCGGTCAACGGCGTGCCGACCCTGTGGGCCCGCGACAACACCACCGGCGCCCTGTACCAGTACAAGATCACCTTCGACGCCGCCGGCTGGCCCCGCAACCTCGGCACCCCCGCCACCGGCCAGGCGGTCAGCTCCACCGGCGTCTTCACCACCCCGGAGATCTTCAGCGAGGGCGACGTCAACGGCGACGGCTACCCGGACCTGTACGGGGCGACGGAGTACGGCGGCCTGATCGCCTACCCGGGCAAGTCCACCCCCACCGCGCCGGTATCGACGATCGGCTACCACCTGTCCCCCGGCTCCACGACGACCATCGCGATGGAACCCACCATCGGCCGCACTCCCCCGACCGCCAAGCTGAGTCTGTCGGCGACGACGGTGGCGGCCGGAACACCGGTGACGGCGAACGCGTCAGGGACGATCGTGGGATCGAATCCGATCGCCAGCTACCAGTTCACATTCGGATACCAGACCACCACTCCGCCTGCGTCGACGAGCCCGACCGCGAGCTACGTGTACACGTCGCCGGGGACGTATGTCATCGGGGTGGAGGTGACGGATAGTTCGGGTCAGTACTCGGATGCCGAGACAGTGGTCACTGTGACGGCTGCGGGGTAGGGCGCGGCCGCGGCCACGGCCGGACGGGTGGCTGCGGGGTGAGGGGCAGGGGCGTGTCTTCGGCGCGAGTGGCGTCGGGGGCGCGCCCTGTCCTAAACCACCCGATCCACAATGTACCGAGCAATCTCCAACGCACTGGTCGCGGCAGGCGACGGCGCGTTCAAGACATGCACCTGGTCGCGTGCGGTCTCGATGAGGAAGTCGTCGACCAGTGAGCCGTCGGGGCGCATGGCTTGGGCGCGGACGCCTGAGCCGTGGCGGACGATGTCGTGCTCGGTGACGGCCGGGACGAGGCGGGCCAGGCTGGCGGCGAAGCGCTTCTTCGAGAAGGAGCGGCGGATCTCGTCCAGGCCGGTGGGGATCGCGTAGCGGCGGGCGAGGCGCCAGGTTCCGGGGAACGCCGCCACCTCGGCGAGGTCCTTGGCGGAGAAGTCGGTCCAGCGGTAGCCCTCGCGGCGGAGGGCCAGGACGGCGTTCGGGCCGGCGTGCACGCTGCCGTCGAGCATGCGAGTGAGGTGGACGCCCAGGAACGGCAGGGTCGGGTCCGGGACCGGGTAGATCAGGCCCTTGACCAGGTGGCGGCGCTCGGGTCTGAGCTCGTAGTACTCGCCGCGGAAGGGGACGATCCGGGCCGACGGGGTCAGGCCGGCCAGGCGGGCGATCCGGTCGGAGTGCAGGCCGGCGCAGTTGACCAGGGCGTCGGCGCGCAGGACGCCGGAGGCGGTGGCGACCTCCACGCCGCCGGTGCGGCCGGCCCGGATGCCGAGGACGGCGCTGTTCAGCCGCAGGTCGGCTCCGGCCTCGCCGAGCAGGCGGACCAGCGCGGCGCAGACGCCGGGGTAGTCGATGATGCCGGTGGACTCGACCCGCAGCGCGGCGACGCACGAGACCTCGGGCTCGTACTCCCGGGCCTGCGCCGGCGTGATCCGCTTCGCGGGCACCCCGTTGGCCTCGGCCCGCTCGGCCAGCACGTCGAGCGCCGGGATCTCCTCGACGCCGGTCGCGACGACGAGCTTGCCGCACACCTGTACGGGCACGCCGTGCTCCCGGGCGAAGTCCACGATGGAGCGGTTGCCGGCCACGGACATGCGGGCCTTGAACGAGCCGGGCTTGTAGTACAGCCCGGCGTGGACGACGTTCGAGTTGTGGCCGGTCTGGTGCGCGGCCCAGCCGGACTCCTTCTCCAGCACGGTGACGTCCAGCCCGCGCCCGGTCAGCTCCCGGGCCACGGCCAGACCGACGATCCCGCCTCCGACGACTACGACTCTGCGCACGATCGGTCAGGTTACGCGACTCGGTATCGGCCGCCTAGTCGATCGTGGTCGTGGGCTGAGTTTCCGGAAGGAGGGTCCGCAGTGTCGCTGACGTCGGCGTCGATGCGCGGCGGGCGTGGGTGGTCCCGCTGCTCCGGACCCGGCAGGGCGGCTGGTGCTTCCTCCTACTTGTCCTCCGCCTGGTCGAAGTGGCACGCGCCGTCCGGCGCGTCCAGTCCCGCGAGGCGGAGCTGAACCCGGCCGGCGTCGTCGTTCATGCCGAGACGCTGATAGATCGCCAGCGCCTGCCGCAAGTGCGCCGTGCCTTCGAGGGCGTCGCCGGTCGCCAGGTAGTGGTCTGCGATGCCTTCGAGCGAGATCGCCTCGTCGTCGGGTTTGCTCAGTTCCCGGTTGATGGCCAGCGCCTGCCGGTACAGGGCGAGGGCCTGCGGACGGTCGCCGGACGCGGCGATGGCCGCGGCGTAGTAGTTCAACTCCCAGCCCACGTTGCCCTGGGCGCCGGCTTCGCGAAAGATCTCCAAGGCTTCGGCGTAGGCGTCAAGGGCTCCGGGAAGGTCACCGATCTCGTGGCGCACCCGTCCCCATTCGGTCAGGGCGACGCCCTCGCAGTTGCGGCCGCCGTTCTCGCGGTAGATCTTCAGGGCCCTGGCATGTGCGTCGCCGGCTCCGCCCAGATCGCCGATCCGCTGTCGTACGCGTCCCCATTCGGTCAGGGCATACGCCTCACCCGTGCGGTCGCCGAGTTCGCGATAGAGCTCCAGGGCCCGGCTCAAGGCGTCGTCGGAGCGCGGATCGTCGCCGATCTGGGACCACACGCGCCCCAGCTCGGTCAGGGTGTAGGCCTCACCGCTCCGGCTGCGGATCTCGCAATAGATCTCCAGCGCCCGAGTCATCGCCTCCTCGGCCCGTACGAAGTCCCCGACGTAGAGTCGGACGCGGCCCAGCTCCTTCAGAGCGTCGGCCTCGCCGCTGCGGCCGCGGACCTCGCGATAGATCTCCAAAGCCCGGGTCAGCGTCTCGTCGGAGCTCGCGAAGCCCCCGATATGGAGTCGGACGCGGCCCAACTCCAGCAGAACATCCGCCTCGCCGGCGCGGCCGCCGACGTCGCGGTAGATCTTCAAGGCCTGATTCAGCACCTCATCGGCTCCGGAGAAGTCCCCCATGTGGGTGCGGACGCATCCCAATTCGGTCAGGGTGTCGGCCTGCGCCTCGCCGGTCGACTGCCCGATCTCGCGATAGATCTCCAGAGCGCGGCTGAGAGAGTCGCAAGCCTCGGGGAAGTCCCCGGTCTGGAAGCGCACCCGGCCCAAATCGGTCAGGACATGGGCCTCACCACTACGGCTGCCGACCGTGCGGCAGATGTCCAGGGCCAGGCTCAGAACGTCGTCGGCGCCCTGATTGTCCCCGACCAGGGACCGCACGCGCCCCAGATCGGTCAGGGCGGTGGCGTGCGCGCCGGGTCGGCCCAGGCGGTCGGCCGTCTGGGCGGCGATGTGGTGCACGTCCAGGGCGCGCGTCCAGAAGCCGTCGGTGTGGAGGACGTCGGCGAGTCCGGCCGCGAGCGCCACGGTGTCGTCGTCGAGGCCGTGAGTGTGGGCGTACGTGAACGCGGCGTCGAGGTTGGGCTGTTCGGCACGCAGCCAGGCCCGGGCGGTGTCCGGGTCGCGCAGGTCGGGAACGTGCGCGGGCGCGGGTCCGCCCGGTTCGGGCCGCGGGAAGCGGGTGATGGCCTGGGAGACGGTCTGGGCCGTGTGGGCGTAGTAGTGCAGCAGACGGCCGAGGGCGAGGGCACGCTCGGGTTCGGGGTCCAGGGCCCTGGCCCTGCCGTGGGCGTAGGCGCGGACCAGGTCGTGCATCCGATAGCGGCCGGCGGCCGGTTCGGTCAGCAGATGGTGGTCGACCAGGTCTTGGAGCAGCTGTTCGGCCCGCGACGGATGGACGTCGAGGAGGGCGGCGATGGCGTACGCGTCGGTATCCGGCCCTGGCACCAAACCCAGGCGGCGCAACAGATCGCGCTGATCGTCGGCAAGGGTCTGATACGACAGGTCGAACACCGCCGACAGGTCCCGCTCGCCATCGGTGAACGGGCCCAGGTCCAGCGGTCCGGACCGGAGCTTGTCGGCCAGATGAGCCAGGGTCCAGGCGGGGCGGTGGCGGATCAGCGCGGCCGCGATGCGCAGCGCCAGCGGGAGACCCCCGCACAGTGCGGCGATCTGCTGCCACCCCGGGTCCTCGGCCGGGGCGCGCGCGGGCTCGACCTCGACGAGGGCGCGCAGCAAAGCGACCGCGTCCGCCTCCGGGAGCACGTCCAGGGCCACGGCGCGGGCCTGGTCCAGAGCTTTGAGGCGTTTGCGGCTGGTGATCAGGACCAGGCAGCCGGCCTGGCCGGGAATCAGGGGCCGCACTTGGCTCTCGGCGGCGGCGTTGTCCAGGAGGATCAGGGTTCGGGTACCGGCCAGGCGGGCCCGGTAGGCCGCGGCCCGGGCGTCCGGGTCCGCCGGGATCTCGCCGGGCGGAACGCCGAGCGACGCCAGCAGGGCGGCAAGCGCGTCGGCGGGGTCGCGCGGGGACATGCCCTGGGTGTGGCCGTGCAGGTCGAGGTACAGCTGTCCGTCCGGGAAGCGGTCCGACAGCAGGTGGGCCGCGTGCACCGCCAGGCAGCACCTATTCGGATGTACCATCTAAGTATGAACACGAAGACGCTCCCCTCGGCCCGTAATACCGTTGGTGACCTGGCTGGATTGAGTTTCGCGATCCTGGCCCGGCTGTCGAACGAGTCGCGCCGCCGTAGGCACCTGAAGGAGTCCGGCACCGATGACCAGGCCGCGCGGCAGGCACCGAGGACCGGGTTGGACATCAACAACCGCGACGAGCAGATAGCCGACTGCACAGCGAACATCGAGTCCCGGGGCGGGAAGGTGGTGTTCGTCTACGACGAGCCGCACACCTCTGCTTACAAGCGGCGGCGGGTGGTGGCCGAGGATGGCACGGTGGAGTACCGGGTGATTCGCCCGGTCTACCGCAAGGCCCTGTCCGATCTGCGGAAGGGGGTCGCGCCGAACGGGGAGCGGCTGGACGGGCTGATCTGCCCGGACTTGGACCGGCTCACGCGGGACAACCGCGACTTGGAGGACTCCATCGATGTGGTGCAGCGGTTCGGCCGCCCGATCCTGGACAACTCCGGGGCGCTGGACCTGACGACCGAGTCTGGCCGGACGAACGCCCGGGTGGTCACGGCGTTCAACAACGCCCAGAGCGCCGCTACGGGGCGGCGGGTCAAGCGCAAGCACCAGGCGTTGCAGCGCGAAGGCATCCCGACCGGGGGGACGCGGCCGTTCGGGTGGTGTGAGGACAAGCGGACGTTGAACCCGCCGGAGGCCCGGCTGTTGCGTGCGGCGGTGTACGAGCTGCTCAACGGCGGCAGCCTGTATGTGATCTGCGCCGAGTGGAATCGGGACGGGATCGTGACCGCCCGGGGCAAGGCATGGCGCGCCGAGGGGCTCAAAGCGGTGCTGCGTAACCCCCGGATGGCCGGGTACCGGATGTTCACGGTGGTCGGCGACGACGGCGCGGAGTCCGAGGGCGGGTCGAGGCATGTGCGCACGCTCCTGGACGCTGACGGGGACCCGGTGATCGGCCAGTGGAAGCGGATGATCACCCCGGAGAAGTGGACGGCGGTGCTGGAGATCATCGGGGAGGCCCCGGTGCGGGGGGCGGGGTCCAACACGCGCAAGTACATGGGTACCGGGACGTTGCGGTGCGGCCGGTGCGACACGGCCTTGCGCGCAATGAAGGCCCCGCCCAGTGCGGGCAAGCCGCAGGGCTACTTTTGGTATGGGTGCCACTCCAAGGGCAAGGGCGGATGCGGCGGGATTAAGATTGACGGCCCGAACACCGACAAGGCCCTGATCGAGTTGGCGGTTGCCGTCTATGAGCGGGCAGCCGCCGCGCGGGAGGCCACCGTCGCCCCGACGCCGTGGACCGGTGCCGCCCGGCTCAAGGCGGTGGCCGAGGACATGGCAGCGGCCAAGGCCGCGCGCAAGGCCGGACGGCTGACGGCGGAACGGTACTACGCCGACTTGCACGAGTACGAGACCGAACAGCGTGCCCTGCTCAAGGACCGTAACGCCCACATGAAGGCCAACGCCGCCGCCCGCGACATCCCGGCGACCCTGGGGGCGGACTGGCGCAAGGGCCGGTTGAGTCTGACCGAGCAGCGCGCGTATCTGGAACAGGCGTTCTCCGCCGTGATCGTGAAACCGGCCGGACGGGGACGGCGCATGACGACCATGGACCGGCTCGAACCCGTCGACGCCTCCTGACAGCCCCCGGCGACCGGCAGGGCCGGTCCCGCACCGATGATCACCTATCGGTGCGGGACCGGCCCCCTCTTGCATGATCAACTTTGGGAGGGTGGCCGCCGGTCGCGTATCCCACCCACCCGCCCCGAACTGCTTAGCGGACGCCTACGGCGCGCCCTTATCTGCGCGGCATTCCCGCCTCACCCACCCGCCACTGGCGAGAACAGCCCCGATGCTGGCTCCGGTCACCAGGCGGAACCGGCCGGCCGCGCGGCACGATCCATCCGCGTCCCGGATCCGTCGATGGCCGCGCCGCCGGCCGAACCCGCCGCTTGCACCTCACCGATGCCCACGCCCCGATACCCACCTCGGGAGTCAATCCGTCTGTGACGGTGACCCGCCCTTTCTGCCGGTACGCGTGCGGCGGCCCAGAACCGTGTTGACCCGCCGCCACTTCTCATCCGACCACGGCGCAAGACGCTGCGCCCAGACCGCAGCCCACGCCCGCAACGCCTCATCCTCAGCGCTCAACGGCTCATCATTCATGCCTCGCCCCCGTCAGTCCCGTACCACGCCTGTTCGGTCCGCGCCTCAGCGGCCATCTCCCGGTTGAAGGCGTTCTGCTCCCGGATCCCGGCAGCCACGTCAGCCTCCACCCCTGACCAGCCCGAACCGGCGAACTCCCACTCCCGGTCGGTTATCGCATTCGGCGGCAGCATCATCGCCGCGTCCTCGGAGTCCTTGGCCGCGCGTTCCTTCTGCCAGGCGACCCGCTCAGCCTTCTGCGCGCCCCGGGTGATCGAGTACAGCCGGGAAGCCGTGGAGAAGTTCCCCCCGAACCCGCACTGATGCGCCCACGGCCGAAGCCGCAGACCGGCATACTCCGCCAGGCCGCCCAGACGCCACGCCGTGGCTATCAGGGTCCGGGCATGGGCCGGAACCGGAAGTTCGGCGATCACCACCCCCAGCCCCGAACCCTCACACCGAGGGCACGCCCCACCCGCCCCCGTCCCCTCACACTTCCGGCAGGTGACCGGACGATCCACCACGCCCACGATCTCCGCGCCCTTGGTGGCGTACTTGGCGATGTAACCCGCCACCCGAGCCGCCGCCAAACCATCGTTACTTTCGCTGGCGAACACCGGCTGAACATCGACCTGAGCGCCCCAGCCCAACTCCTGTTCCCCCACAACGCCGTCAGCGCTGACCACCTTCACCCGCTGCGCCGACGAACGGATCCCGGAATCCAGCATCGCCGCCGTAGCCCATCCCGGGGGCATCGTCCCCGGACCGTCCGGGCCGTCCAGGCGCACCACACCGTGGAAGTGGACCAGCCCCCGCCGCTGATACTCCGCCACCTTCGCAAACGACACCCGCACCGAGGCCGCGAACTCCTTCTTCGTCAGCCCACTGATACCCGGCAGGGTTACCCGACGCAGGTCATCGGTGAACCGGTGCCATAGCCGCCCGGCATGAGCGTTCCACAACACCGCCCCCGCGTAGTCGAAGCAGTCCGCACACAACGGCGTGCCCAGCACCGGATCATCGAAGCCGTGACGGGCAGCGCACGACATCGACACATCGTGTTCGCACTGTGGACCACCACGGCGGGGACGACACGGCAACGCGTTGCCGAACCCATCAGCCCGAGTGGTGTGCACCGGCCCGAACGACGGCGCTGTCAACGTCAACCACACCATCGGATGACCCACCACCTGCGCCGAAACCCCCTTCCCGCCGACCATCCCCGCCCGGATCCGATGGAATGCATCAGCGGCATACACCCGCGAACACGGCTCACACCGCGCCGACCGCCGATTCCCACACGGCACCATCAACCGCCCCCACGGCATCGAAGCCGAGGAGAACAACGCCAGCACCTCACCGGATACCGCATCCCGGGTCACCGTGCGCCCCCTCAGATACACCGGGTTCTCACAGCCCCCCACCGCCCGCACCTGCCGTTCCCACGCCTTGTACTCAGGCTGGGTCACCAGAACCAGAAACGCCCTGTCGAAATCGTCGAACGCCGCCCAATCACCTACTTGTGCTACATCTCGGCTCACATGTACAGGCTACCAGTACTTGTGCTACAAGTTGGGTGACATTTTGGCTGACCAGTGTAGGAGGGTGCTGTGACCACCCCCCCGGATCCCATCGACGAACCCGCAGACGACACCCCGCTGTGGAAGACCATCGCCGCCGCACTCCGCACCGACATCAACCGCGAGACCTACGCCCCCGGCTCACCTTTGCCCGGCGAGGTCGCCATGGCTGCCCGCTACAACACCTCACGCCCCACCGTCCGCAAAGCCATCGCCGAACTCGCAGGCGAAGGACTCCTGTCCGCCGCCCACGGACGCGGCACCTTCGTCCGCCCCAGACCCGACCGCCGCACCATTGCCATTGGCCAAGGCGACCACGTGGATTTCCTGGAGGAAGACTTCAACCCGGTCACGATTGGATGGGGCTACACCGAACACCCCGACGCAGCCCGCCTACGCGCACAAGGCACCGAGGGCGTCACCCGCGCCGTCATCACCACCGCTACCCGCGACCAGGCCGAAGCGCTCGGCACCCACGCCGAAACGCTGATCCTCTACCGGTTCGCCCACTACCGCCACCGCCACACCCACCGCCTCATCGCCATCACCTCAGCCGTCCCCGCCCACCTCATTGGCATCCCCATCGATCCCGGCACCCACGACCACGACCCCGACAACCCCTACCTGAGCCGATGGGCACCGCTCCGCCGGCACCCCGACGACGAACCCGATCCCGGCACCCAGACCGAGGCCGACGACGAACCCGGCTACGAACCGGACCCAAGCCAGCCCGATCCCGATCCCGACGACGGCAACACCACCAGCCCAGCCCTGTACCACCTCCTCGCCGTACGCCACGGACCGGTTGCCTTCACCACCACAGTCAGTGCACGCATGCCACGCGGCGACGAACTCAACGACCTCGGCACCGAACCCGGCACACCACTTTTGACCATCACCCGCACCATGACCGACCCCCACGGCCGCATCCTGGAAACCACACTGATCGAGGCACCCGCCGACCGCTTCGCGGTCACCAGCGCCACTACGCCAGGCAATGGAATCATCCTGACCGTATGACAGCATATTGACACGGCATAGGGGATTGGGCTCCGCAACGTGTCTTTACTGATTCAAGGGCGGCGCCTGCCTCCGGGCGCCGCCTACACTCCAATGCACCGCGGCCCCGCCTTCGGCGGGGCCGCGGTGCATCTCCGCTCCAGCGGCACCGTCGGCAGACACCACCACCACAGCAGGCAACAACACAGTCCGGCGCCGAGCAGCAAGACCCGAGCAGCAGCAAGATCATGTGTGGCATCGCGCCGCCGGGTGCGCTCCGCGCCCCGACCACCACCGCCCCGCCCCCGCCCCGGGGCTCCGCCCCTGTCCCCCGCCAGGGGGCTCCGCCCCCTCGGGACCCCGCAGGGGGCTGCCGCCCCCCGCCCCCTGCCCGGGGCTCCGCCCCTGGACCCCGCCCCAGCTGCCGAATCCACCCCTTACCGACCGGGTCACCGGCCACACTGTGGCATGGTCCAGCCAGCAGACACGCATCGACTCTTGGCGGCGGCGACGCCCGCGCCGCATGCGCTTTGCGCATGCGGCGCTGGGGCGCCGTTCGCAGCGCACGGCGCGGGCGCCGCCGCCACCAACCCCGACCCGGCCAACTACCAGAACTAAGCCCCGCTTGCCCGCGCCCAATCAGCCAGGGGGCACCCGGCATGCCGAGGCCCGGTCCGGTATCCGAGCCCCTCAAGGTGGCGGCGGCGCAACCCCTCCCCGGAAACCCACGATGGCCCATCCCCCTTTTGGGCAATGGGCAGGTCACACGTCACGACCGACAGCCGGCACACCGGGCAAAAACACGCCCGGAGTGCAGGCCGCCTCCTCACGCACCCATCATCAATTCGCGCTCGACGGATCACGCCCCAGCTTCAAAGCAACGTGGCCGATGACACGAGCGGGCCCCGTCCTCCTGGCGAGAGGACGGGGCCCGGTATGCCTGACGCGTTGCCTAGGCGTACACCCCTCGATGCGTCGTCCATGCTTCCGAAGCCGTGACCATTGCTCGTATCCACCCCGCATCCGGGTTGTTGTTGGCCAGGCTTCGCCACATGCGGACGGTTGCAGTGGCGTAAACGTCGATCGCCTTCGGATCGGCCCCTGTCCATGAGCTACAGCCAGCCGCCCAAGCCTCCGCGCCCTCTGCGCTGTGACCCGACGCAATGAGCTGCGAGACCAACCCCGCAGAGGTCAGGAACGCAGCCCCTACGGTCGGCCATGCCCAGTCAACGAGCGTTGCCGTTCCGTCAGCGGCCATCAGGAAGTTGTTCGGGTTGATGTCGCCATGGACGAGAGCGGTTCCCCGCAACAGCGTGTGATCCGTACCGTCGCAGAACCGATCCCAGCGAGTTTCTGCCCACTCCTGTGCCAGCGTCGGAACCTCAGCGCTCGCTACACGATCGATGACACTCACGATCGCAGGGAGATCTGTCGAGTCGGGATCGAAACTCGACTCTCGACCGTCAACAGCTTCAAAGCCAAGAACGATCCACCCGCCTTCCCGGAGCACCCAAAGCAACTTGGGCGCGGGCACATACGCATTGATGGCGGCTTCACGCTCGATCGAGTCCACATGACCCTGCCCCCGTGCCGTCCTGACAGCCTTGACGAAGACCGACTCGGACTCACCTCGGACAAGTGCGGTCACGTCCGCCCGCGAACCATGCTCGGTATGCCGAACGCCGTAGACCTCTCCGGTATGCACGCGTACGAGTTCCCAGAATTCTGGGCCCGGGTCTGTCTTCACCATTATCTTCCCTTACTACTTTTGGCCCTTGGGGTTGCACTCAGACGGCGGAGTTGCAGGGTCGCATGCGTCGCCGCCGTCTCGCGGGTCGCACGGATTCTGAGGCACACAGTCCGGGTCACATGCCACATCGGTCCTTGTTCGGCGCGGAATCGTCACAGTCGCCCGCGCCATGCCGTCGCCGTTCAGGATAGCTTCGAGCGGTTCCGTCCTGACGTTTCCAGCCTTCAACCACCCGGCCATGATGCACGGCGTTACGGTACCGTCCGGCCCGATAGCGGCGCGGCCCAATCCGCAGTTCCCGCACAGCTCGTTCGGGTCACACGCGACGTGATCGCGCTGCCCCCGGCCGAATGCTCGTTCCCTGTCGAGTCGGATCCGATTGGGCGGCACTCCGAGGGATACCAACTCAGCGCGCGCTTCATCGATCCGCTGTTCCGGGTACACCTGCACCATTCCGACGCGCAATGGGATTCCGAGCCCCAGAGCCTTAACGATGTTCGTGCGGGTCTGTCGATGGGTGTCGCGCTCCGTTATCCGGTGATGTTCCTTCGGATCGTCGGAGTAGTACGACGTCGCCAGCAACACGCCGGGGTGCCGGAACTGTTCCCACCACTCATCGCGGATGCTGACGAGGTTGGTATAGATCTCGACCTTAAGCCCGATATTCAGCGCGTGGCCAAGCACAGCGCTGAAACCGGCGTACATGGTCGGCTCGCCGCCGATCAACTGAATCAGGCTGACTTCGGCCCGCATGGCCTGGTCCAGAACGCTGAACCATTCTCCCGGCTCCATCAGACTCGCGGATGATCCCAACACGGGCAGTAGCTTCTGATCCCCGTTCGGACCGGACTCGTTGTAGCAGTGCCCGCAGTGGAGCATGCAGTCTCGTGTCAGGTCGAGCCACAGGAACCCGGTCGCTCTCCGCAGCCAACCCGGATTGCAGTAGCCCGGCACACAATCCGGATTGCAGTTGTCAGGCGCGCACGGAATGTCGGGGTCGCAGAGCAACTCGTAATCCGGGTCGCAGTCGTCGGCGGCGACAATCGGCGCGACTGCCCTTTCTTCGGCGATGGTCATTGATCGTCCCTTCTTGAGTGTGGACATGAGCCCGCCCGCCCGAGCGTCGAGGGCGACTATCGGGCGGGCGGGGCTTGACCCACCGCCGAACGCCTTCGCCATTAGGGGGGTCACGACCCCAGAGCGTCCGGCGGTGGGAGTCTCAGGGGCGGCGAGGGTGGGGTATTCGCGCGCCGTATCTGGGGGGCTTGATAGGCTCGATAGGTCGAGGGGGCAGCGGCTCAAGCGCCCGACCGGGGATGCGCTCGCAGTCGGCAGCGAATCCGCACCACGGCGCGCCCTCTGCGCCTTGTAGGTAGAGAACGCGAGTAACGGCTGAGACCGCCGTTACAAACCCGCGCCTCCCGTCCCTGTGCACCATCCAGGTGCCTAGGGGTATCTGATCAATACGCACCGGTCAGGGTCCGTAGTCCGTAGTGGGGTCGGACATAAACCATCGAGCGGACCTCAGCGCGTCCCACGTAAGGGTCCTTTCCCGGTCCTGGGAAACCTCCCCGAAGCTGTCAGGAGAATCGACCGGACAGACGGCCAAACCATCTCCGAGCCACTCGGAGGGGTCCGGCGGGGGCAGGAACTCATGTTCTACAGCGGCCACGGCTGCATCCCGAGAGACACGCCGATCATGAAGGTGAAGAAGACCGCCAGCGCAACAACCAGCATGCCGCCAAAGGCAATTTCAAGTGGTCCACTGCGATGGCTGTGAACGGGCGCCGCACGGTGCCGGGCGTAGGACCTCTCGTGCATCGTCACAGCTTGGACCGCCGATCGTTGCCATCCTTCGCGTAGACGCCGTAGCCGAGCAGTTGCGCCGCCGCAACAGCCTCACAGGAGATCGGCCGAGCGATGTGCACAAGCCGGGAGCCGGGCAAGGGGGGGAGATCGGACTTCGGGTCGGTGGTGATCTCCACCGCGCCATTGATCTCAGTGCACAGCGTCACCCGCCGCCACCGGCGGCCAACTGCGATCCAGTCATCGCGCTTGACGCTTGCCGTGGGCACGCCGCCATCGGCGACGACCCATGCGCCGTTAGGGGCGGTTGGAGGCCGTTCCGCTAGGAGCGCTGCTGTACCGGGAAGGATTGCCGGTGGGATTTCGTTCATGCTTACACCGTGCTACGAGACGTTCACTAGAGGCAGTAGCCTGCTGTCCACACAAGTCCACAACCTAGGAGAGCCGTGGATTATCTGGAGCCTGATGGGGCTGCCTTGCGGAATGCTCGTGAGGCAGCAGGCGTTAGCCTGCGCGAGATGGCGCGGCGTACTCACTTTTCTAAGTCAATGCTCGGATACATCGAGCACGGCGAGCGAGTACTGACGCCCGAAGTCGTGTTGGCTTACGAGCGGGAGCTAGGCGAAGTGATCAACCGGCGCGGTGTACTCAGCGGGCTAGCGGCTACGGTGCTTGCACCCATGGCCACGTCTGAACTGATCTACAAGGGGTTCTCAGATGCCGCCTACCGGCGTCCCGACCTCGATACGTGGCTAGAGGGCGTAGAGGGCCTAGGCCATGACTATATGACTGAAGGAGCAGCCTCGCTCCAGCCAAGAATCGCAGCGGATCTTGTAACCCTGCAAGGTCAGCTAGGTAGCCCGCAGCTCTGGGGGGTCGCGAGCCGCTACCTCACGACGTACGGCAAAACCACGCCGGGAGCAAAGCAGGCGGCGAAGTGGTACGGGCTTGCTGCTACGGCCGCCGATCGCTCGAACGACCAGGACACTCGCGTGTGGGTCAGAGGCCGGTCCGCGCTTGCTCTAGCTTACGAAGGGGCAGGACTGACGACTGCGCGCCGACTGGCGGACCAAGCCCTAGAGATCTCCGACAAGCCCACTCTTGGACGCCTTAATGCCCTCGTGGCCAGGGCACACGTTGCCGGCTTCAAAGGCGACGCGGCGACCGTCCGCACGATGGTGAACGAGGCGCGGCATGTTTTTGATGTAGCAGGCTCCGAGGAGCAGATCTCTGACTTCGCAGTACCGGAATGGCGCTTCCACGTGTTCCTGTCCATGCTCTACAGCCGTCTAGGTGACGAGCGACGAGCAATCGAGGAGCAGGACGCAGCGGCACGTGTGATCCCCGAGAACCTCCCGCGCTTCCGCACACACATCGAGATGCACCGGGGGCTAGCCCTTGTTCGCTCAGGCGACGCGGCCGGAGGTACGGACTACGCTCGGCGCGCGCTTGACCTACTTCCCCCCGAAAAGCACTCCCTTACGCTCAAGCTGCTAATGGCAGAGATCGACGGCGTAGGGGCAGCGGGGCGGGATTAGTGATGGCCCGATCAAGGCTGACGCAGTTGCCCTCTCCTAGCCGGTGGGCAGTAGCGGCTAGCGATTCGCCGTGGTTTTCTTCTTTTTGGGCTGGCGCTGAGCCCGGCCCCGGGGGGCCGGTCTCATCGCCCCCGCCCCGCACCCCCCACCCCACCACCCGGCAACTCAGGCTTGGCACTCCAGTCTCAACCCTTATTGAATGGCCCCTCACCACCCACCGCAGGAGACTCCAGAACCTTGACCCGAGCACAACACACGAGCTCGGGCACCGCTGCGGACTCCCGTCCCCAGAACAGTTGCCTTCGAGAAGAACCAAGAACGACGCCTTCGGCGAGCCCTTCCTCCGAGATGGCCGCGAAGATCACCCCGGTAGCGATGTTGGTTGCGTCCGGTTCTGATCATCTCGTCGGGCGGGCACCACAAGGGGTTGCCAGCCGCCCTCCCCATCGTCAAGGAGAGCACTTGACGATGGGGACGACGCCCGGCAAGGCACAGCCTGCCCGCCCGACGAGATGATCAGAACCTAGGGGAACGCTGCGGTAAGAACAGATCACGTCGCCACTCTGACCAGCTCAGCAGAGCCGCTAGGACTACTTTCGGCAAAGTATTGCGCCAAATCTCCCCCCACCCCTCGTACGCAAACGTACGTCACGCTCTCGACCAGAGGCAGGATTGACAGCGTCGAAGGTAGATACATTCACACATGGGTTGCAGGGCGGACTTGCCGATGCCCGCCATTCCGTCGATCGCCGAGATCACGACAGTCGACGCGGACGCCGCGCTCGGTGCCACCACGTCCAGAAGTCCTGCGAGCTCGGACGCGCGGCCGGTGAACGTCGCGAGGTCCGCCGGGAGTTGGCGGAACGACCGGCCGGATTCAGCGGTTCTGGCATCGGCGCTTCTGGCATCGGCACCCTTGGCATCGGCGTGGACCCGCACGCAGGCGTCGCGCCACCGCGCCACCTCCGTCTCGGACAGCCCCAGCGCCCGGACGACAGCCACCAACAAGTCCAGGTCCAGCCGCCGCCTGCTGGCCACGAACACGTCGGCCACGGTCCGGAACGAGACCGCGCGCGGCGGCCGCAGGCAGAGCCCGACACTCTTGGCGAGCGTGCGGTACGACGGGCTCCCGGCCCATATCCGCAGCCGTCCCAGTTCCCTGATCAACTCCCCCAGATCCGCCGCCCGGGCCGGATCCGGAGCCATGCCGGCGTCCACGTCAGCCTCCCCCATATCAGGCATCGTATTCGCTCCGCGCGCCCGCTGACCAGGGCTGTACAGCGTTGTGCGGGGCAGTGCGGGCCAGTGCGGAGTTGTGCGGAAATCTTGAGCCGGCCGACGCGTCGATGAAGAGTGATCGACGTACGGAAATCCCCGTACAGAACCCGAATACTCACGGAGGCAGGCACACAATGAAAAGGACCCGAAAGACTCGCGCAGCCGCCATTCTGGCCGGCGTGACAGCCGCCGGCCTTCTCACCATCGCGCCGGCCAGCGCGAACGTCAACAGGGACTGGAACTGCACCGCGCGGCCCGGGTTCGAAATCATCAAGGACAGTGCGCCCCAGGTGCAATGTTTCGACTACGACAACTCGGGTTCCCGGACGCTTCTCGTCAATGACTGGTACAAGGAGGTGTACTCCTACGGCGAGAGCGTCACCGCGAAGTGGCGGGAGATCAAGACCGGGGCCATCATCACGGGCAGCGGCTACGGCCCCCTCTACCAGCCGCAGCCGAACGGTGACCCCAACTACTACCTCGTCAACGTCACGGTCAACTAGTCCGGCGGCATCCGAGGGCTGATATCGCTCGTCTTCCCAGCGCCCCTGCGGGCCGCCGATCTGGCGTACCGCAGGGGCTGCGCGGTCTCTATGCGCTACGCCTTGCTGAGCACCGCCCGCACAACCTCCCCCGGCTCCACCCCCGCCCGAGCCCGAACCTCTCCGTCCGGGGCCCAGATCGCCGAGTGTCCCCGGGCGGCGTCGTAGCCGGCGCCGGTGGAACCGGCGAAGCTGGCGAAGGCGACCCAGACGCCGTGGTCCTGGGCGATGCGGCGGGCGCGGTCGTCGGGGACGTCGGCCGCGGACTGGTAGTCCAGGATGCCCGCGACGTAGACGTCCATGCCCAGGGCGGCTGTGTCCGTCACATGTTGGGCGATCCCGGTGTCGCGGCAGATCGCCAGGCCGAGCCGCCAGCCGTCGACGGTGACGACGGCCGGCCGGTCGCCCGGGCTGAAGCGGGTCTGCTCGTCGGCGTGGGTGTGGATCTTGCGGTAGGCGACGCGGGCGCCGGTGCCCTCGACGGCCAGTACGGCGATGTAGCTACGGCCCGACGTGTCGGCGACCGGGGCGCCGACCAGGGCCAGGCCGGCGGTCTCGGCGCAGGCCTCGATGATCGGGGCCAGCCGCGGGTCGTCGGCGGACACGGCCGGGGCGTCGTATTCGTAGCCGGTCAGGGACAGTTCGGGGAAGACGACCACCCGGGCCTGCGCGCTGCGAATCGCGGCGGCGTGCACCTCCGCGTTCGCCGCCACCGCGTAGGAGACGGTATGGGGCTGGGCAACGGCGAGGATCAAGGTGTCGGTCACGGCGAGAGCCTAATGGCCCGGGTGCCCGGCGAGCCCGTGGACACCACGGTCCCGCGGTTCAGCCCTCGACGCCGCCCGCCGGTCGGGTGGTCAGCACGATCGCGCCACCGGCGAGCGCCAGCGCCGCGAGGACGCCCGCGAAGACCGAGGCGCCGGTGCTCAGACCGACGGCGTCGCTGAGGTAGCCCGCGGCGACCGGCAGCGTTCCGGCGGCCAGGTAGCCGCCGACGTTCAGGGCGGCGTTCGCTTCGGCCAGGCGGTGCGGGGGGATGGCGGCGTTCAGCAGCGACAGCCCCGCGAGCTGGCCCAGCCCCTGCCCGACCCCGGACAGGATCGCGGCGGCGAACAGCAGGGGCGCCGAGGCGGTGTTCACCGACACCGCCAGGACCGCCATCGCCACAGCGGTGGCCGTGACGCTGGTCAGCAGGATCGTGCGGCGCCGCAGCCGGTGGACGGCGAACTGGGCCCCGGTGGCGGCGGCGAACATGACGAAGGCGGTGCAGCCGGCGAGGATCCGGCTGTCGGAGTGCAGCAGGCCGGCCAGCAGCGAGGGGCCGAGCGACAGCACGAACGAGGTGGCCGTGATGCCGGGGGCGAAGGCGGCGACGCCGTGGAGCAGCGGCAGCCGGCCCTGGTGCGGGACGGACGGGATCCGGATCCAGCTGCCGCCGGCGACGCGCGCGGGCCGGCGCAGGGGGAGCCGCAGCACGGCGGCCAGGGCCGTGAGCAGCAGCACCCCTTCGACCACGAAGACGGTGACGGTCGGGCCGGGAACGGTCTGGGCCAGGATTCCGGCGGTCAGCGGCCCCAGGCCGGCGCCGAAGACCATCGCGCACGAGGCGAGCAGTGCGCCGTGGCGCCGCCGCTCGGGCCCGGCGACGTCGGAGACCGCGGCCATCCCGGCGCTGACGACCGCGCCGACCGCGATCCCGGTGAACAGCCGGGCCACGATGAGCGCCACGACCGAGGTGGCGGTGGCGAAGACCACGCAGGCGGCCCCGGCCAGGGCGAGCGCGGGGACGAGGACCGCCTTGCGGCCCAGCCGGTCCGAGGCGACGCCGCAGACCAGCAGCGAGAACAGGAGGCCGACGATGTAGAAGGCGAAGACGACGGTCAGCGTGCCCTTGGAGAAACCCATGGTGTGCTGCCAGAGCACGTACAGCGGGGTCGCGGCGTTCGACAGGATGAAGACGGCGGTGATCGGCCACGCGGCGGTCAGGATCGCCCTCGTGGAGCCGGCGTCGCCGGCTCGTTCGCGGATCCGCGGCGCGGCGGCGGACAGAAGACCGGTCATGGAAGCACTCCCCCAGCATCAGTACGAGTTTTTTCGAACTTAACACACTGTACGATAGAACTCGTACAGCAGGCGAGGAGGCTTCCGATGGGCGCTGAGACCATGAGCACCGAGACCATGAGCACCAAGGCCGTGAGCACCAAGGCCGTGAGCACGGCGAGCGCTAAAACCCCGAGCACCGCGCCGACCGACGGCGCCCCCACCCGGTTCAAGTCCCGGTTCAAGTCCTTCCCGGCGGCCGACCACACCCCGGAACCGCTGGAGGAGCCGGCCCGCGAGGACATCCGCCTGGAGCACGTGATGGCCGCGCTGTCCGATCCGCTGCGGCTGACGATCGTCCAGCGCCTGCTGCTGGAGGCCGAGGCGTACGACCACACCTGCGGATGGTTCGGCTTCGACCGCCCCAAGTCCTCGCTGACCCACCACTTCAAGGTGCTGCGCGAGGCCGGGGTGACGCGGCAGCGCCAGTACGGCCTGGAGCGACGCAGCCAGGTCAGGATCGAGGACCTGGAGGATCGCTTCCCGGGGCTGCTCGACCTGGTGGCGGACTGGCGGCCGTGAGCGGCACACCGACCACCCCGGCCCCCGGCGCCCCCTCCCAGGCGATACCTGTTCGGCCCCTTACATAGGCATTGACCCAATTGACGCGCATACAGCGCGACCGGTAGGACTTGGTCGCTCGCCGTCTGCGCCGACCGAATCGGCGTGCTGCCATCAGGGGGACAACCGTGACAACACGCCGATCTCGAATAACCGCGCTCAGCGCCGGCGCGGCCGTCCTGACGGCCGGCCTGATCCAGCCGGGCGCGGCCGAGGCCGACCTGACCACGGTGTCCATCGACAACGCCCGCACCGGGTGGGACCAGCACGAGCCCGGCCTCAGCCCGGTGAACGTCTCCGACCCCTCCTTCGGCGAGATCTTCCGCACCACGGTCGACGGCCAGGTCTTCGCCCAGCCGCTGCTGGTCGCCGGCGTGCTCGTGGTCGCCACCGAGAACAACGTGATCTACGGTCTGGACCCGCTGACCGGCGCGATCCGGTGGACCCGCAACGACCTGGGCCCGGCCTGGCCGTCGGCGGACATCGAGCCGCCGATCGGCTGCGGCGACCTGGGGCCGACCGTCGGCATCACCAGCGCCCCGGTCTTCGACCCGGTCAGCAACACCGTCTATCTCATGTCGAAGACCTACTCCGGCGGCGACTCGAAGAAGGCGGCCTGGAAGCTGCACGCCATCGACCCGGGCACCGGTGCCGAGCGGTCGGGCTGGCCGACCACCATCCAGGGCGCGCCGAGCAACGACCCCTCGACGCCCTTCGACGCCTTCCACCAGATGCAGCGCGCCGGGCTGCTGCTGCTCAACGGCGTGGTCTACGCCGGGTTCGGCTCGCACTGCGACTTCACGCCGTGGCACGGCTACGTCGTCGGCGTCGACGCCGCCTCCGGGCAGCAGACCGCGATGTGGACCACGGAGACCAACGACGCCGGCAGCGGCGCCGGCATCTGGCAGGCCGGCGGCGGCCTGGTCTCCGACGGCGACGGCCGCATCATCCTGTCCACCGGCAACGGCGTCAGCCCGCAGGCCGGTCCGGGCCACAGCCCCGGCGGCCACCTGGCCGAATCGGTGGTCCGGCTCCAGGTCGGCTCGAACCGGTCGCTGGCGGCGGCGGACTTCTTCAGCCCGACCGACAACGCGACGCTGGACATGAACGACACCGACCTGGGCTCCGGCGGCCCGGTCGCGCTCCCGGACAGCTTCGGCACCCCCAAGGTGCCGCACCTGCTGTTCGCCGGCGGCAAGGACGGCCGGCTGTTCCTGCTCAACCGCGACAATCTCGGCGGCATGGGGCAGGGCCCCGGCGGCACCGACGCCGCGGTGCAGACCATCGGCCCGCTGCCCGGCGGCCAGTGGGGGCACCCGGCGGTGTGGGGCGGCGACGGCGGCTACGTCTACGAGGTCGGCAACCAGCAGCCGATGATCGCGTTGCAGGCCGGGGTGAGCGCGGACGGCACGCCGATCCTGACCCAGGCCGGGACCACCGCCGACACCTTCGGCTATACCAGCGGATCGCCGATCGTCACCTCGAACGGCAAGACCGCGGGCAGCGCGGTGGTCTGGGTGGTGGACGCCCCGAGCGGGCCGTGGGGCAATGGCGCGACCGGCGAGAACGCGACGCTGAACGCGTACGCCGCGGTCCCGGACTCGCACGGGCACCTCACCAAGCTGTTCTCGGCGCCGATCGGCCGGGCGGCCAAGTACACGGTCGTGGCCACCGACTCCGACCACGTCTACCTCGGCACCCGCGAGACCGACGCGATCGGCAAGGTCATCGGCTTCGGCAAGCCCGCGAAGACCCCGCTGACGACGGGCCCGGTGACGTTCGGGCCGGTCGAGGTGGGGTCCGGCGCGCAGAAGCAGGTGACGCTGACCGCGACGCAGCCGGTCACGGTCACCGGCGCGAAGGTGAACGCCTCGGCGTTCTCCGTCGACACCACGCCGCTGGCGAAGCCGGTGACGCTGAACACCGGCGGCACGGTGACCCTGCCCGTCACCTTCTCCCCGACCGCCCCCGGCGCGGCGAACGGGATCCTGACGGTCGCGACCAGCGCCGGGAGCGTCGGCGTGTCGTTGAACGGCACCGGCTTGATGAACGGCCTCGGGGCGTCGCCGAGCCCGGTGCAGTTCAACGACGACCAGCCGACCGGCACGCGGCAGACGATGGCGATCCGGATCTGGAACACCGGCTCGGTGGACGAGACGATCCAGAGCCTGACGCTGCCGAGTGCCCCGTTCGTCGTCGAGGGGCTGTCGAAGGGCATGACCATCGGCGTCGGCCAGTCGGTCGCGGTGACGATCACCTTCGCCCCGACCTCGGCCGGCCCGGCCGGCGGCCAGCTGACTGTCGTCTCGACCAGCGGCACCCTGGGCGTCCCGCTCACCGGCGGCGCGGTGTCGGGCTACGGCCACCTCCAGCTCTCGCCCGACACGCTGGACTTCGGCGACGTCGCCGTCGGCACCACGGCCACGGCCGGCTTCGACGTGACGAACACCGGCACGGCGCCGCTGACCATCTCCAAGGCGAAGGCGCCGATCGGCGTGTTCGCCACCGCGCTGCCGCTCTCCGAGGGCCAGGTCCTCGGACCGGGTCAGAGCATCCACGTGACCATGTCCTTCACGCCGAGCACGGCCGGCCCGCAGCAGTCCTCGTACGAGGTCACCGCCACCGACGGCCAGGGCGGCCTGCACCTGCAGATGACCGGCACCGGGATCGCGCCGGTCGCCCGGCTGGCCGGTGACAACCGGTACCTCACCGGCGTCGCGGTGTCGAAGTCGCGCTGGGCCGACGCCGGCGGGGACTCCTCCGGCCGCCCGAGCGCGCACGTGGTCGTCCTGGCCCGCGGCGACCAGTTCGCCGACGCGCTGGCCGGCGTGCCGCTGGCCGCCAAGGCCGGAGGGCCGCTGCTGCTCACCGACCCGGCGGCGCTGACTCCGGAGACGCTGGCCGAGATCAAGCGGGTGCTCGGGACCAACGGCGGCCAGATCGACGTCCTCGGCGGGGCCAAGGCCGTCGCCCCGGCCATCGTCAGCCAGCTGACGCGGCTCGGGTACACGGTGACCCGGTTCGCGGGCGACGACCGCGACCACACGGCCCTGGACATCGCCCAGCGCGGCCTCGGCAGCCCGCAGCACGTGGTGCTGGCCACCGGCCTGGACTACGCCGACGCGCTCGCGGCCGGCCCGTTCGCCACCGGCCCGGCCGCGCCGGCCGCCGGACCGGCGGCGGTGCTGCTGACCGACGGCAAGACGCTGGCTCCGGACGTGCGGGCCTACATCACGAGCCGGGTCGCCCAGTCCTCCGCGGGCGCGCCCGGCGCATGGGCGATCGGCGGCCAGGCGGTGACGGCGACGGCCGGACTGCCCGGCTATGTCAAACCGCTGTCGGGCGCCACCCGCTACGACACCGACCTCAAGGTGGTGCAGGCGGCCATGGCGGCCGGCGGCGTCCACCGGATCGGCATCGCCACCGGCGCGAACTTCGCCGACGCGCTGACCGGCGGCGCGCTGACCGCGGCCACCGGGGGCGAGCTGGTGCTGGTGCCGTCGACGCTGCCGCCGGAGACGGCGGCCTTGCTCAGCGCGCTGCGGCCGCAGCTGGCGTCGGTGGAGCTGTTCGGCGGGACCGCCGTCCTCAGCCCGGCGCTGGCCGGGCAGGTGGCGGTCGCGGTGGGCGGTCGGCCTCAGTAGCCTGACGCGCCGACCCGGCCCGAAGCCGGGTCGGCCACCGATCATCACACCAATGCTTCGGACGGCCGAACCCTGGGGCTCGGCCCGGTTCGGCCCTGTTTGGGCCGAACTTCACCAGTCGCATAACCATCCCGCTGGATCTGCGGTCCGAGCCGCGGCCGGAGACGCCTTCCCGAGCGGCCCCGGCCCGGTGTTCGTCGCGCAGGGGCCGACGCGCGGGCAGCCGACGACGCTGTACGAGGCGACCCAGCAGACCGGGAACATCACCTTCGTCAAGCAGGGCGGCGTCACCACCGGGCTGGGCCAGGTCGGCCTGCCGTCCAGCGCGGCGAACTACAACCAGGGGACGTTCGGGGACGGGGCCACGGCCGACACGCTCTACGTCCGGCTGGCCCAGACCGACCGGCGGCTGTACGCGGTGAACGTCCCCGCCAAGACCACGCAGACCATCGTGTTGTCCGCCGACGTGCCCAACCTGTCGGACTTCGCCTGGGCTGACGGCTACCTCTGGGGCGTCGACGGCCCGGACCGCAGGATGTACCGCATCGATCCCGGCACCGGGGCGGTGGTCTCCTTCGCGGTGACCGGTGTGGCGACCGACCCCTACGGCGCGCAGTGGACCTACGGCAACGGCAACATCGGCATCTCCGACAACGTCACCGGCACCGTGTACCAGCTGCGGCTGAACAACCCGACCTCGGCGACGCCGACCGCCACCGTCCTGTCGGCGACACGCTCACCTACCACCTGACCGTCCACAACTACGGCCCCGGTCACTCCTCCGGCTACATCATCCGCGACGTGCTTCCGGCGAACCTCGGCAACCCGGCGACCACGACGGCGGGCTGCTCGATCGGCCCCGACGGCGCTGACACGGTCCTGTCGTGCACCGGCGGCGCGCTGGCGGACGGCGACGACGGACCGGTGACCACCATGACCGGCACCGCGCCGGCCACCGCCGGGACCGACTGCCTGACCGGCGCGATCAGCAACAGCGTGCAGATGATCGGCAACGAGCCCGACCCGGACTTCAGCAACAACGCCGCCAGCAGCACCGCGTGCCCGGCCGGGCAGCCCGTGCCGTCGTTCACCGTCGCCAAGACCGCGAGCGTCGCCTCGCCGGCGTCGGTGCGGCCGGGCGACTCCGTCACCTACACCATCACCGTGACCAACATCGGACCGGTCGCGTACACCGCGGCGAACCCGGCCACGTTCCAGGACAGCCTGCGCAACGTCTCCGACGACGCCACGCTGGACCCCGCCAGCCTGACCAACGGGGCCACCTACTGTGGTGAACAGTCCGGACACCGGCGACCACCTGCTGACCAACGCGCTGGTCGCCGGGCCGACCGGGCAATGCACGACCGCTGACGCGTGCTCGGCCACCACGCCGGTCGCCGACTTCTCGGTGTCCAAGACGGCTTCCGTCGCCCACACCAAACCCGGCGACACCGTGACCTACTCGATCACCGCCACGAACACCGGAGCGGTCAACTTCGGCGGCCCGGACGCGCCGTCGACCCTCCAAGCGGTCTTCACCGACTCGCTGACCGGCATCGTGCCCTTCGCGGCCGACAACAACGACGCCACGGGCAACGCGAGCCGGACCGGCGACACCCTGACCTGGTCGGTGGACCTGCCGATCGGCGGCGCCCAGACCTTCACCTACACCGTGACCGTCGACAACCCGGCGACCTCCCCCGGCACGCTGGCCAACGCGGTGGTTCCGCAGACCCCGGGCAGCTGCGCGAGTCCGGGAGCCTGCGCCACCAGCGTTCCGATCAGCGGCTACACCATCGCGAAGACCTCCCAGCCGGCGCAGGCCGAACCCGGCACGCAGGTAACGTACACGGTGGTCGTCACCAACACCGGCGCGGCCGCGTTCACCGACGCCAACCCCGCCTCGTTCAGCGACGATCTGTCCAAGGCCCTCGACAACGCGCGGTTCAACGCCGACGCGACGAACGGCGCGGCTCTGGTCGGCAGAACCCTGAAATGGTCCGGTCCGCTGGCGGTCGGCGCGTCGATCGACATCAGCTACTCGGTGACGGTCAACAGTCCGGTCGCCGACCCGCTCACTCTTCAGAACACCGCGACGCCCGACCGCACGGACGGCGCCTGCGCGGCGGGCAGCACCTGCACGACCACGACCCAGGTCGAGCCCTCGCCGCCGGCACCGCCGAATCCGCCCAACCCTCCGAACCCGCCCAACCCCCCGAACCCGCCGGCGCCGCCGAACCCCCCAGCACCCCCGGCACCGCCGACGCCGCACCCGCTGGCACAGCACCTGCTGGCACCGCCGAACCCCCCGGCCGCTCCGGGAGCGCACCCCCCTGGCGAGCCTGGCACTCGCCAGGACCGGCACGGATCTGGCAGGCCTGGCAGCTCTGGTGACCGGTGCCCTGGCCGTCACACTCCTCGGCACAGGCCTGCTGCTCCGGGCCCGGAACACCGCGCGCGCCTGAGAACCAGGGACAGGGACCAAAGCGGCACAGCCCGCAAAAAAGCGGCCGCCGGACACGGAATCCCGTGTCCGGCGGCCTCTTTCAGTACGCCTGCCTAATCCGCATGCGCCTAGTGCAGCGCGCTACCGGCGGTCCACGCCGACCAGCCGATGTTCCAGTCGGCGTAGCCGTTGTCGGACCGCACGACCTTCTCGTTGGAGTTCTTGACGACCACCGGGTCGCCCAGGCCCACGGTCTTGTAGAACCACTCCGCGTCGGCCAGGCTCAGCCCGATGCAGCCGTGGCTGCCGTTGACCTTGCCGAACTTGCCGGCGTTCCACGGCGCGGCGTGGACGTAGGTCCCCGAGTCGGTGAGCTGGACCGCGTAGCGGACGTCCTTGACGATGTAGCCGTCGGTGCCGAAGATGCCGACGGTCTTGGAGTCCATCGTGATGTCGTCGACCTTGCGCTGCACCACCATCGTGCCGTTCCAGGTGTCGAACCCGGGCTTGCCGGCGCTGATGAGCAGCTTCTTCAGCAGCACGCCGTCCTGCGTGACGGTCATCGTGTGGGCGGCGGCGTCGGCCGTGGCGACGATCGCGTGCGGGGAGATCGAGAAGGTGACGTCGCGGTTCTGGTCGCCGTAGGCGGCGCCGGACTTCACGCCGTCAAGGCGCATGTGGAGCGTCACCTTGGTCCCCGGCGCCCAGTAGTTCTGCGGCCGGAAGTCGACCCGCTGGTTGCCGTACCAGTACCACGAGCCCTGCACCGCGGGCGTCGACTCGACGGTGAGCCCGCGCTCGACGGCGGCCTTGTCGGTGATCGGCTTGGTGAACTTGACCGAGATCGGCTGCGCGACGCCGACGACGTCGCCCGGGTCCGGGTAGAAGGTGCCCCGGTAGACCGCGGAGGGCTTGGAGGTGGTGAACTTCGACGTGGTCGTCGACTTCACCCCGTCGGCGTTCTCGGCCACGACCGAGACGTTGTAGGTCTTGTTCGTCCCCAGGGCGCCCGACGACGTCCAGGACGTCGCCGTCGCGTCCATCTGGCCCTGGATCGCCGTGCCGCCGGTCAGCGTCGCGGTGACCGAGTCCAGCTTGCCGTTCGCCACGCTCACCTGGACCTGCGAGTCGGGGTCGATGTCCGTCGCGTCGGTGTCCGGCGTGATCGTCACCACCGGCGGCGAGGCCGAGCTCGGCGCGGTCGGCGGCGGTGTGTCACTGGAGCCTCCGGAGCCACCGGGCCCGCCGGATGACGAGGCACCCGGCGTCGCGGGCAACCCGCCGCCACTGGTACCGGCCGCGGACTTCGAACCGCTGCTGCAAGCGGTGGCCAGCACCGCGACGATCGTCGCCGAGGCTGCCAGGCGCGTGATCGCTGCCACGCGCCGCTTTCCGCCGCTGAGTCGTATTGCCGATGTCCGCATGTGACGCAAGCTCCTCGTGTAACAAGTTCTTCCCTTGTCCTCACCGACGTCTGACTGCCCGGCGAGGTTGCATAGTCGGAGAAGGTGTTGCACAACGGAGGTACTTCCGGACCGGGACGGCCCGCGAGGCGCGCCGCCTCAGCGCCCTGACCGATCCCCGCCCGCCGCACCCGCCGCGCCACTTATCCCAAGGCTTAGGATAAGCTCTGACTGAAACCGGCGCGAACCTGCCCCCGCTCGGTCCCGCTCGTCCTCGCCACCCCTGCCTCCGACGGGAACACGATACAACCATGATCAAGAAACCCGCCGTCCAGGCCGCCGGTCCGGCCGCGAAACCGTCGACGGTCACCAGCCTGCGGCAGCACAACCGGGCCCGGGTGCTGCGACAGATCATCCTCGCGCGCGAGACCACTCGTGCGGAGATCGCCCGCGACAGTGGACTGTCGGCGGCGTCGGCCATCAGCATCGTGGCCGAGCTCATCGCCGACGGCCTGGTGGAGGAGAAGGGTTCGATCTCCTCCCAGGGCGGACGGCCGATCGCGATCCTGAGTCCGCGCGCCGACAGCGCCGTCACCATCGGCGCGGACATCGGCGAGCGCGGCGTCGCGGTCGAGATGTTCGATCTGGCGATGAACCGTGTCGACCGGGAGTTCAGCGGCGGCCGGGAAGAGGAACCGGCCGCGCAGATAGCGGCCGACCTCGCCTCGGCGCTGACCGCGCTGCGGCGGCGCAACCCCGACCGGTGGCCGAACCTGCTGGGCATCGGGCTCGGGCTGCCGGGCATCGTCGAGACCGACGACGCCGGGGAGCGGATCCTCTACGCGCAGTCCCTCGGGTGGGATCCGATCTCGATCACCGAGCTCTGCGACGTCGGCGCGGTCGTGCACGCCGAGAACGGCGCCAAGACCCAGGCGCGCGCCGAGCTGTGGTACGGCGCGGCCCGGGGCTCCGACCACGCCCTCGTCGCGCTGCTCGGCCGCGGCGTGGGCCTCGGTGTCGTGGCCGAGGGCCGGCTCGCCCACGGGTCGCGCTCCAGCGCCGGCGAGTGGGGGCACACGGTCATCGAGTACAACGGCCGGCTGTGCCGCTGCGGCAAGCGCGGGTGCGTCGAGGCGTACATCGGCTCCGACGCGATCCTCGACGCGTGGGCCGCGCGCGGCGGGCAGTTCGAGGGTTCGGGCTGGGGCGCGCTCGGGCAGCTGATCGACGGTGCGGCCGGCGGCGATCCGGTCGCGGCGGCCGTGGTCCAGGAGACGATCGAGTATCTCAGTGCCGGTCTGGGCGCCCTGGTGAACCTGTACAACCCGGAGCGGATCGTCATCGGCGGCTGGGTGGGCCTGCGGCTGATGGAGACGCTGGGCGAGCGGATCCACGAGGCGGTGAAGGGAGCGTGCCTGGCGCGGCCGGGCGGCCAGTTCGACCTGTCCGTCGCCGAGCTCGGCGGGGACTCGGTGTCGCTGGGTGCGGCGTTGCTGCCGATCGAGGCGTTGATCGACCAGAATCCCTGAGCCCCGCGGAATCCCTGAGTCCTGAGCGAGTCCGGGCCGCCCCGAGGACCCGACGGCGAGTAAGAAGTCTGCATCGTCTCGCCGCGGTCCGGTGACAGCCACCGGAGTGCCGGTTACCGTTCTGGCATGAGCGATGGCGTCGAGTACGTGGTGGTCATCAGCGGTACCGAGACGATGGCGGCGTTGGCGGCCGGGCTGAACGAGATCGAGGTCGACGCGGACGTGGCCGAGCTCCAGGGGCTGGGCGGCTCGATCGACGAGTGGATGATCGCCGGCACGGTGGCGAGCCACGTCGTGGCCCGGCTGCTCAAGGCGGTCCATCCGTTCGTCGACGGCCGCCGGATCAAGTCGATCAAGGCCGGGGACATCGAGATCGTCCGGCCCCGGCCGGAGGACGTCGCCAAGGTCCTCGATCTGCTGGCGAAGCAGCCGGAGCGGTGATCCGTGGACGCGCGTGTGGACTTCGCCGCCCGCTCCATCCTCAACCTGCGGGCGGCGCCGGAGCCGCTCGTGCACCCCGAGTGGGACGTGATCACGTCCCTGGCCCGCACGTTCACCAGGTACAAGTCGACCGAGATCGAGTTCCACGGGGTCCGCAACTGCGTCCCCGAGGTCTTCACGCTCAGCCCTCGTTCGGCGCGCGGCGGAACAGTGCACTGCGTCTACACCGAGCGCTCCTACAACATCGCGGCCTTGCTCAGGACCATCGCCGTGGTGAAGGTGCCGGATGAGGGCGCACGCAGGCTGATCGCGCAGAGCGCCTTCCTGCAACTGGCCGCCGACTACCTGCTGCAACAGGGCGCGCACGGCGACGCGGCGCGGGTCTATTGCGCCAGCTGGCTCGTGAAGACTCCGCTGCTCGTAGTGGGCCAGGACGCCGGGATGATCGAGACGTTCCTCACCAACCCGATGATCGAGTCGGTCATGGTGGAGGGCGGCTGGCCGTTGGCGCATGAACTGGGCCACTCGCTGTACGACGGCGACGGCCAGGTCGTCGAGTGGTGCGCGGACATGCTCGCGCAGTATGTCGAGCACTACTTCGAGGGTTCGCCGCCCAGGTGGGGGCCGCCGGGGGCCCGGGGAGGGCTGCTGAGCGAGCTGGTCGCGGACTACTTCGGCGCCGAGCTGATCCTGCGGACGATGGGCGGCCGGGCGCTCGACACCACCGGTTGGGGCGTGTTCCTGAGCGAGTTCGCGGCGAGCATGTGGGCCATCATGCTGATGGAGACGTGCAAGGAAGTGGTGCGGCTGGCCTGCGAGGATCCCGCCGCCGGCCGCGCCGCCGCCGCGAGCGGCCAGCGCGCGTGGATGTACGACGTGCGCCGCCGGTTGTTGTTCGGCGGCATCCAGGCCGACCTGTCGGCGGCCTTCGCCGAGGTCGGGCAGGAGGATCTCCTGGGCAGCCTGATCGGCGTGGGTCTGGACGCGAGCAGCATGCCCGGCTACGCGGTGCTGCTGACCGGCTTGACGGACTCGCAGCACATGATGATGGGCCTCGGCCGCGAGGCGCCGGTCCCGCTGTTGGAGGGTTTCGGCGCGCGGGCCGCCCAGTTCTGGGACCCGCTGCTCGGCCGGGAGGCGCGGCGCCGGGCCCGAAAGACGGACGTGTTCCGGGCCCTGACGAGGGAGTTCGTGAATCGCGCCCGAGCCACGGACAACTTCCGGGGGCAGGACACCGGGCTGCTGGACCTGCTGGACCGGCTGGTTCCGGACGTGGCGCCGGTGCTCGCGCGGCGGCGGCTGGAGGGGGACGAGACCGACTTGCGGATCACCCTCCCGGGGAGTGCCGGCGATCACTGATGCCCCCGACGCCCGCCGAGGAGCCGGTCACCGCGACTGGATCTCGGACAGCCAGCGCTCGGGGCGGATGCGGACGACCGCCATCGAGGCGGTCACGTCCTCGCTGGTGCGGACGTATTCGTCGCCGCCGTCGGGGCCGAGGTACCGGCGGGCCAGGGTTCTGCGATCGTCGGAGGTGGCGGGCTCGCGGATCTCGACGACGGGGCCTTCGACGTACACGTATTTGCTCGGCGGGTTCGCGTGCTGCACCACCAGCGCCGCGCGCCCGGCGGCACGCAGCAGCGAGGCCTTGCGGCTCGCCGAGGCGGTGATGAGCGTGAGGTCGCCGCCGGGTTCGTAGCCGTACCACATCGGCACGGCCAGCGGGGCCCGCCCGGGCCCGGCCTGGACGGCGAGGATCGCGACCAGCGGCTCGGCCAGGAACGCTTCTCGCTCCGGCACGGTCATGGCGCGCTTTGTCATGCGCTCGGATTGTGCTGTCATAAGCTCAGTATGCTGATCGTCACGACCCGGCGGATCGAGGCCGCTCGCTTCGGCCTCCGAAATGCTGTGACCGCCAAGGTGATTACATTTGCCGGAATCGATATTGACGACGTCACAGCATCCTGCTATCCACATAAGCGTGAAGCTGATCCGGCTCTACTCCAGGAGTCACATCGACCTCGGTCGGGTGTGGTCCTCGTCCTGTTGCCGTTGATCGCGTGCGGCCCCGGAGCGGCCGCGACTTCCCAGCCTTCCTGATCACGCCGCGCCCCCGGCGCCTTCAGCCCTGAGAATTCCCGGCTCGGGCTGCCCTGTCATTCCAGAGTGTTTCCACGCTGCCCGGTTCCTCACATCTCGTCGACCCGAGAGGACACCGCAGGAGATGTTCGACCAAGCGATTTCCGCCCCCGAATCAGTCCCCGGATCCAGCCTTGGATCCATCCCCTCATCGGTGACCGGATCGATCCCCGGATCCGATCCCGAAGCCACGAGTCGCGACGCTTCCTTCTGGAGCCTCGTCGCCGGGACACTGCGCCGCACGCGCACCCATCCGCTGTCCGCGGACTGGATCCCCGTGCTGGCCGCCGTGGCCCTGGCGCTGGCCGTCAGCCTCGGCTGGAAGGCGACGTGGTAGTCGCGACCGAGCCCGGCGGCTCGCGCCGCCGATGACGAGGAGGGGATCGGCCGCGGTGGTGGTCCGCGCCGATCCCCTCCTCAAAAAAGCTCGGCGGGCGAACGCGCGCCCGGCCCGCGCCCTACCCCAGGACCTCGATATACCCGTCCGACCCGTGCACCCGGATCTGCTGCCCGTCCTGGATCAGGCTGGTGGCCTTCTCGACGCCGACCACGGCCGGCAAGCCGTACTCCCGCGCGACCACCGCGCCGTGCGTCATGAGGCCGCCGACCTCCGTCACCAGGCCCGCGATCACGACGAACGCCGGCGCCCAGCTGGGGTCGGTGTAGGTGGTGACCAGGATGTCGCCCGCTTCGAGATCGGCGTCGGCGATGTCCAGAATGACGCGCGCCCGGCCCTCGACGGTCCCGGCGGAGACCGGAAGCCCGGCCAGCGCGCCCTCCGGGACGTCGTCGCGCCGGTACGTCCCGGTGACGACCTCGCCGTCCGAGGTGAGCACCCGGGGCGGAGTGAGTGCCTGGTAGGAGTCGAAGGCTTCCTTGCGCTGGCTGATGAGCTGGTCGTCGACGTAGTTCGTGTGCACGACGTGGTGGAGCTCGGTGAGCGTGAGGTAGAAGATGTCCTCCCTCTCGCGCAGCACTCCGACGTGCACGAGGCGCTCGGCCTCCGCCAGCAACGCCTGCTTGTAGGCGAAGTAGCGGCCGACCATGTGGTACTTCGGGTACTCCCGGTATCCGACGAACGTCCGGACCCGGTCGATCATCGCCTTGGTCTCGTCAGCCTTTTGCTGCCCGTCCGGCAGGGCTCGCAGGCGCTCCAGCAGTTCGTCCGCCTTCTCCTGCGCCTTGCGTCGGCCTTCCTCGAAGCGCTGCTCGCCGCTGTCGTCGGCCCCGACGTTCTTGACGGTGGCCAGGATCATCGGCACGAGTGTGGCCGGCCGCTCGCTCCATCGCGGCCGGGTGATGTCGATCTCGCCGACGCAGCGCACGCCGTACTTGTCGAGGTAGGCCACGATGGCGTCGCGGGCTTCGCTCCCGCCTTCGAGCGCGGGCAGCTTGTCCAGGTAGCCGTCGTCCTCGACCTGCTCCAGGAAGGCCACGACCTCCGGGCGGGGGCGGATCGCGTTCGCGACGTCCAGCAGCGCCAGGCCCATCTCCGAGGTGACGTTGCCGGGCGCGGACTGGGTGAGCGCGTCGGCCGCGTTCTTCTCCCCCAACCACTCCTGGAGGTTCTGGTTGAGCCACCAGGTGGCGTCCATCGCCGCGGTGATCACCTGGAAGCCGCGCGGATCGAGCAGCAGCTGCTTCAGCTCCCGGACATCGGCCAGGACGAAGTCGAGCAGCGCGGTGCCGGACTTGGTCCGGATCTCCTGCTTCATGGTCTCGAAGGCCGCCCGGCTGCGCTCGATCAGCTCGGCGACGATCGCCGGATCTGTCTCGATCGGGGCCGGCATGCCGCCGGGCGGCATCCCGCCGGCCGGCGGACCGCTCGGACCCTGCTCCGGCACCACCGGGATGAAGTCGCCGCGGTCGAGGATGGTCTGGAGCGCGTCGCCGATCAGCGGATCGGATCTCCCCAGTGCCTGGGCGAAGGCCGGGCCGCTGACCGCCGGGGCCAGCACCGCCGTGATGTCCGCGAACAGCCGGCCGCCGGCCTCGGACAGCGGTCCGGGCGTCGTGAGCTGCCACACCGAGAGCCCCAGCGGCTTCATCGCGTCGGTCATCATCTGCTGGTGGCCGACGGAGAAGTAGACGTGGTTCTCCTGATCGGCGACCGCCGGGACCGGGAACAGCGTCGTGATCGGCCGGCTCTGGACGATCTGGAACTCGTCGTCGGCCAGGCACCACTCGATGTCCTGCGGATAGCCGAAGTGCGCCTCGATCCGCCGGCCCAACTGCTCCAGCCGCTCGATCTGCGCGTCGGTCAGGGCCGGCCACAGCTGCCGCTCCGGCTCGATCGCCTGCTCGTGCGTGCCGCCGTCCGGCGAGGCCAGGATCGCGCGCTGCTTGGAGGCGATCTCCTTGAGGACGATCTCGCCGTCGCGCACCTTGTAGACGTCGGGGTTCACCAGCCCGCCGACCAGGGCCTCGCCGAGGCCGAAGCTGGCGTCGATGGAGACCACCTTGCGGTTCGACGTGACGGGGTCGGCCGTGAAGAGGATGCCGGCCGCCTGCGGCAGGACCATCTTCTGCACGACCACGGCCATCTGGACGGGGCCGTGGAAGCCGTGGTGCAGGCGGTAGGCCACGGCCCGCTCGGTGAACAGCGAGGCCCAGCACCGGCTGATGTGCCGGAGCACCTCGTCCGTCCCGACGATGTTCAAATACGTGTCCTGCTGCCCGGCGAAGGAGGCCGTCGGCAGGTCCTCCGCCGTGGCGCTGGAGCGGACGGCGTAGGCGGTCGACTCGCCGAACCGGACGAGCGAGCGGGTGATCGCGTCCACCAGGTCCTCGGGGATGGCGACGCTCTCGATGGTCCGGCGGAGCTCGGCGCTGAGCGTGCGGACGCCTTCGCGGTCGTCCGGCTTGAGGAGCGACAGCTGATGGAGCTGGTCGTCGATCGACGGGTCCCGCGCGAGGATCCGCTGGAAGGCGTCCGTCGTCACGCAGAAGCCGGCGGGCACCTCGACGCCGTCGATGCGCGTGAGCTCCGCCAGCTGCGCGCCCTTGCCGCCGGCGATCTCAACATTGGCCTTGTCGATCTCGTGGAAATCCAGTACGTAGCTGCTCATCCGCTCTCTACTCCTGTTCTGGTTCCGGCGGCTGGGAAGGAGGAAGGATCGGGTTATTCCGGAGCCTTCCAGGCCGCGTCGCGACCGATCCACGCAAGGAACTTGACCGTCTCGGTCGCGTCGTCGGGCACCGGCAGCGGATCGCCGAAGTGCCGCGGGCCGCGGACCCGCTCGTAGGGCAGCGGATCGATGACCATGTGCGCGAACTCGCGGACGTCGGCCGGGAACTCCACGTCCAGTCCGGCGCTCTTGGCGATGTCCCATCCGTGGATGAACAGGTCGAGGGCGGGGAAGCTCAGGCCCGCGCCGAGGTTGCTCTTGCCCTCCGGCACTTCGACTTCCCGCGACAGGTTCAGGCTCTCGACGAAGGCACGGAACCGGCCGGCGAGCTCGTCCCACCACTCCACCGGGCTGCCCTGGACCATCGAGCCGGGCGGCTGCGGCGGCGTCCAGGCGGGCTGCTCGCCCTGGAGCAGCTGCAAGCTGAACTCCATGCAGTGGCCCAGATGGCCGAGGACGTCCAGCGCCCGCCAGCCGTCGCACGGCGAGGGCCGCTGCCAGTCCTCGTCAGTGAACTGGCGCACGACGGCGTCGAAGACGTCGAAGCCCCGCATCAGAACGTCTTCCGGCTGCGGCAGCTCGCTCGGCTTCCCGGACTCGGCGGCGGCCTCGGCCTCCGGCGTCGGTTGCGGCAGCGGCTCGGCGGTACGCACCGCGCGCAGGATCATGAAATTGCCGCCGGGCAGGTAGACGTCCTGGACGGTCATGCCGGCGCGGCCCAGCCACTCGCCGATCTCCTCGGGGCCGAACAGCTTGCGCACGACCGTCTCGCCCATCCGGCCCTGGAAGTAGCGGGCGACGTGGTCCGCCTCCGGGACCAGGTCCATGAGCGTGAAGGAGCCGCCGGGCTGGAGGATGCGGCCGATCTCGTGGAGCGCGGCCGCCTTGTCGTCGAAGTAGTGCAGCATGTTCCAGCAGTTGAGCGCGCCGACGGTGCCGTCCGCGAAGGGCATGTTGGTGGCGTCGGCCCGCACCGACGCCGTGCCGGGCACGCGGCGGCCGAGCCGGACCAGCATCGTGGCGGAGGCGTCGACGGCGATCAGGCGCTCGGCGCCGTACTTGTCGGCGAGGGTCTTGGTCGTGATACCGGCGCCGGGACCCAGGTCGACGATCGGGCCGTCGGCCGGACGCATGAACTCGATCACCCAGCGGTTCTCATCAGCGAAGGAGACCTCGCCGGCCCAGTTGCCGCCGATCAGCCGCATGAACGCCGGACGCAGCCACTTCTCGTGGAACCGCGCCATCAGCGGATCCTCGCGCTCGTCCTCGCCGCCGACGATGTCGACGTAGCCGTCCTTGACCGGGTAGCCCACCCCGCACGCGACGCAGCGCAGCTCCTCCGGCTCGGCGTCGAGCGGGCTGTGGCAGGCGGGGCAGCGCAGGATCGGCAGGTAGCGGCTGAGCGCGGCGCTGCCGTTGTCGGCGTCGGCGGTCGGCGCGGCGTCTACGACGTCGTGCTCGACGACGTGCTCCGGGGTGTCGGCGATGGCGCCGTGCTCGACGGCCCACAGCGCCTTGGCGCCGCTGTAGCCGAGCAGGGTGTTGGTCTCGCCAGCCCACAGCGCGGGCAGGTGCTCGCCGAGATCGGCCCACTGCACCCAGCCGCCGATCTCGCGCAGCTCCTCGTCGGAGACGGTCCAGGCAGCCGGGGAAGGGAAGCTGCGGCCGAGCTTCAGGACACTGATCTCGTCCTCGGGATCGCAGGGGGCCAGACAGCGCGTCAGGCGACTGAGATCGTCCTCGCCGAGACCACGCGCCGTGGCGGCCGCCAGGATCCGCTCGCGGCTGTCCGGCAGGTGGGCGAGCAGGTAGACGAGGGCGAAGGTGAGCGGCTCGTCGTCGCCAGCGGCGGCCAGGCGGGCGAGATAGCCGTCGAGACCGGCGAGGACGGTCTCCGTGACGGGGTCGCCGGTGGGGTCGGTGGTGGAGTCGGCGCCGGGCTGCTTGGCCTCAAGGAGCATGCCGAGCAGGAGGGCGTGGTGGCCGTCGAAGTCGGCGGCCGCGGACTCCGTCGCGGTGAGCGCCTGGACCAGGGCCGGGGCCAGCACGTCGGCCTCGGCGGTGCGGGCGCCGTCCGCCCAGACCGTCGCCACGAGCGTGCGGAACGCCTCCCGACGCGCCTCACCCTGCCCCGATCGGTGGAATGCATCCAGTGCGCTGATACTGGTGCTCGAGGTCGTCATGGCTCGGACGCTAACAGGAATGCGGACCCTGCTTCGGTGGCCGATAGGGGCTACCCACAGGGGCGTGACAGGGGGATAGGGGTGTCGGTGCGCCACCGCCCCGGGGCAGTCAGGAAATGCCCCATTGGCGTCCCCGACCTGCGCGTTTAAGATAATGGCAAGATCATTTGCCCGCCGCCGCGCCCTGAGCCGATCTCAAGGAGGTGGGAGTCGGTGACGACCCAGACCCGACACGGCCGGCCCGCCGCCGACGAGATGGTGACGGTGACGGTGACGGACCTGCTGTACGCGGGGCGGACCGTCGAGGCCGTCGATCGGGCCCGTGAGCTGCTGCGGACGTTCCGGGATCCGTATCTGATCGCGGTGATGTCCGTCATGCACCTGGTCGCCAATTTCAACCTGGGCCGCTGGAATCGGCCGGTGTACCGGGCCGCCCAGGACCAGGCGCGCGCCGCGCTCGACGTGTACCCCGCTCCCGCGCTGCTGTGCCAGTTCCACAGCCTCTCGGCGACGGCCGCGGGACTGAGCGGCGACCTGGACACGGCGATCTCGCACCTGCTGGACGGCGAGCAGGCGCTGGCGGCGGCGACGGACCCGGATGGCGACACGGCGCGCGCTGTGCGTCAGTTGGCGTGGGCGCACGCCAGCATCGGGTTCCCGGAGTCGGCGCTGACGTTGTTGGAGCGGCACGGGGTGGGGCTGCCGGATCAGCAGCCGCCGGATATCGGCATCCTGTTGGACGCGGCGTTGACGCTGGACCATCGCGGCGACTCGGAGGGGTGTCTGCGGCAGCTGGAGGAGCTGCTGCGGTTGACGCGGCGGTCGGCGGATCAGCCGCCGCTGCCGTCGTACGACGTTGTGGGCGCCGCGTATGCCGCGGCTCGGCTTGAGTTGTTGGGCGGTGAGCCGGAGGTGGACGCCCGGCAGCTGTTGCGGGCGGCGGGTGCTGGTGGCGGGATTGCGGCGGAGAGCAGTCCTGTCGTGTTGTATGCGCGTACGGCGATCGCGTCGCAGGCTTTGGCGGAGGGGCGGACGGAGGGGCGTTGGGTGGGTCGTTCTGTGGGTGGTTCGGAGGGCTGGTCGGAGAGTGGTTCGGAGGGCTGGTCGGAGGGTCGGCCGGGCGGGCGGATCGCCGGGCCGGCCGAGTTCCTGACGTCGATCCCGTTGGACAGTCCGCTGGGCGCGACCGAGGCGTTGCGCCTGCGCTCGATCGGCCTGAGCGCGACCGGGGATCAGGCGGGCGCGCTGGCGGCGGAGCGTCAGGGATTTCGTATCCTCAGCGACCGCGTCTATCGCATGCAGCAGTTGTCCGCCCAGCGTGCGGCGAGCCACCCGCACGAGCAGATTCTGCGCGCCAGCCTGATCGCCAGCACCGTCGAGGCCCTCACCGACCCCCTCACCGGTCTGCCGAACCGCCGCCACTTGGACCGCCGGCTCGCGGAGATCGTCGCCGATCGCGCGCCCACCGCGCTGGCCATGATCGACCTGGACCGGTTCAAGGCGGTCAACACGGTGCACGGGCACGTCGTCGGCGACCGGGTGCTGCGCCGGGTGGCGGAGATCCTGGGGACGTCGGTCCGGATCGGGGACTTCGTGGCCCGCTACGGCGGCGACGAATTCGTGATGCTGCTGCCCGCGACCTCGCCGGCCGACGCCCGGATGATCGAGGCCAGGGTTCTGGCCGCGATGGAGTCAGAGCCCTGGCAGGACCTGGCGCCGGGGACGCCGGTGGGGGCGTCGTTCGGGTGGACGGAGGTCGCTGAACATCGCACAGCTGACGCCGCGATGGCCGCGGCGGATCGGGCTATGTACGACGCCAAGCCGTGAGTGATGGGTGCGGGGAGCAGATGTCAGGGGCGGGTGTCAGGGGCGGGTGTCACCGGTCAGTGTCGGGGCCAGATGTCCACCAGGTCCCCCGGCGCCAGACCGAGACAGTGTTCGATGTCGCCGGGCGCCGTCTCCCGCAGGTGGCGCGCCACGATCTCGGTGAGCTCGCGCCAGTAGCCGCGCAGCGTGGACTCCGACAGATGGATCGCCTTGCTCATCTCGGCGTAGGTCTGCCCGCGAGCGCGGCCGGCGAGGACCTGGCACTGGCGGGGCGACAGGATGGTCAGCGAGCCTCGGCGGACGAGCAGTTCGGTGAGCGCGATCATGGTCTGCGGAATGACGACCTCGCCGGCGGCGACCTGAGCGATGGCCGCGGCGGCGTCCGTCAGCGGCGCGGATTTGCGAACGAGGCCGCGAGCGCCGGCGGCGAGGCAGGCGGCCAGGACGAAGCGACGCTCCTCCTGGGTGTAGAGGCAGACGCGGTATCCGGCGGCGGACAGGGCACTGACAGCCGCCACGCCTTGGAGCGCATCGCGCTGATCGTCGTTGACGAGATGGAGATCGAGGACCACGACGTCCGCCGCGAGCCGGGTACGCAGCAGGTGCTCGACGCGCGGGAGGGTCGCGATGAAGTGGATGTCGGGCAGGAGGGTGGGAAGGCCGAGGCGGATGGCGGTGGCGTCTTCGATGAGGATGGCGGTGGGGGTGGGGGTGGAAGCGGGGGTGGGCGCGACGACAGCTCTATCAATCTTCGAATTCGCGCCTGTGCCCGTCATCCGCGCAGCTTCCCCTCGATCGTGATCCTGGTTCCCAGCCCCGGCGCCGAGGCAATATGCACTGTCAGGCCATGCCGTCGGGGTTCGGCGAGTATTTGGCGGCGCAGGCCGGTGCCGAACCGTACGCCCGCCGGGTCGAAGCCGATCCCGTCGTCGCGGACGGTCACCACCCAGCGGCCCGTCTCCGGCTCCGCATCGGCGTGGACGATGACCATGCTCGAGCGTGCGTGGCTGCGGATGTTGTGGAGCGCTCCCGTGATCGCACCGCGCACGGCTTCGCCTTCGGCGATGCTGACTGTCACGTCGTCGGCGAGGTCCAGGGCGGGTTCCAGGCCGAGGTCGGCGAAGCCGGTCATCGCGATGCGCAGGATGTCGCAGAGCAGGACCCGGTCGCGGGACAGCTCGGCCACTGCGGCTTTCGCTGTTCCGAGGCTTGCTGATCCGGAGCTTGCCGGGGCTCCTCCCCCGCTCAGATACGCGCGCATCCGGCGCACCTCGGCCACCGCCTGTTCCCGCAACTGCTCCTGCGTCGCCGGTGGCACCGTCGCGTCGGCGAGCAGCTGCATGATCGTGGCGGCGTCGTGCATCGTCAGCCGCGCCCGCTGCTCCTCCTCCAGCCGGGCCAGCTCGGCGACCTGGGCGCGGGCCGCGTCGGCGTCGGCGGCGAGCCTGGTGACGTAGCGGACCACCAGCCGCGCGATGGCGCCGAAGACCAGCAGGCTCAGCGTGTCGCTGGCGATCGTCGTCCGGTTGCCGGCGGTGGCCGAGTCGACGACGAAGAACAGGTAGGCGGCCGTCAGTACCCCGACCGCGCCCAGCCACGCCGCCATCCGCAGGCTCGCCAACGACAACACCACGGTCAGCGTGTAGCCGGGCGCCCAGCCGACCCACGAGCCCACCCGGTCCTCGGCGGGCACGGCCAGGACCCCGAGCAGCAGGAAGACGACGGCCAGGGTCACGTCCGCCACCGCCGCCGCGGGTCCCAGCGGACGGCGGATCAGGACAACGCAGGTGATCGCGACCCCGGCGGAGGCGGCTACGGCTGCCACCCACAGCGCCGCGTACAAGTGGGGTTCGGGGCTGAGGGCAAGTCCGGTGGGGAGCACGGGGATCATCTGCAACACGGTCGCGATCCGGGTGCCGGAGTAGGCCAGGGCCACGACGAACGCGACGCCCTCGGCCGACGTCGGGACCGATGGCGGCGTCAGTGCCGGACGACGGAGCCGGTACCGCGCTGCGGCGAGCCGCCGGGCCACCGCCTCACGAACCGCCATGGCAGCAGTTTGTCCCAGACCGACCCCGGTGAACAACGGGTTGATCGAGTCGGCTGGGCGTACACCGTGTGAAGAACCGCGCACCGCAAGGACTCCGGGCGGGAATCCCGCGATTTCGTTGGGTTGTCGGGCCCTCGGCGACGGTCTTTGATGACCTCGACCGCATATCAGCGCTCAGATTCACGGCGCCCGGACCCACCACTCGCGAACCCCCCTCGCCCGACCCCACGGAGGCCAGGTATGAAACTTCGGATTCTCAGGATGCTGCTCAGCTTCGCCCTCCTCGCCATCGGCGTCACGTCGGCCTCGGCCGCCGCAAGCGCCCCGGCGAGCGCGTCATCGTCCTGCTACTCCTGGGGCCGTTCCCTCTCCCAGGGCGCGACCGGCTCCGACGTCGCCCAATTGCAGATCCGCGTAGCGGGCTGGTCGGGCTACAACAACGTCATCGCCATCGACGGAGTCTTCGGCCCGGCCACCAAGGCCGCGGTCGAACGGTTCCAGGCCGCGTACGGCCTCGGCGTCGACGGCATCGCCGGCCCCCAGACCTACGGCGAGATCTACGCACTCCAGAAGTCGGACTGCACACCACTGCACTTCTCCTACGGCGAACTGAACCAGTGCAACAGCACCTGGAGCGGCGGCGCAGTGTCAGCAGCGACAGCCCAGTCCAACGCCTTCCGCATCATGTGGAAGCTGGAGGCACTCCGCCACGCCCTGGGCGACCACCCCATCACCGTCACCTCCGGCTTCCGCTCCTACGGCTGCAACTCGGCCGACGGCGGAGTCTCCGACAGCCGCCACCTCTACGGCGACGCAGCAGACCTGGTCCCGAGCGCCAACTCTCTGTGCACACTGGCCCGCGAAGCCCGCTACCACGGCTTCAGCCAGATCTTCGGCCCCGGATTCCCCAACCACGACACCCACGTCCACGTCGACTACGCGCCGAGCCACGACTGGTCCGCGCCTACGTGCGGTATCTGACGGTCCGCGCTCGACGGTCCTACCGGACTTCCATCGGCATCGGTGGTCGGTAGTCGCCGGAATGCCCACGCGCTCGGGTCGTCCGACTCTACGATTGGCGTCTCGTCCCGACGAACAGGGGTAATCATGAACAATTCGATCATCGATCCGACCACTGCGGCGCTGGCGGCCGGTGCCAAATACGGCTCCGACATGCTGGCGGCGACCACGCCGAGTGACGCGGACGGCGCGCTGCGGTTGGCGCGGAACATCGTTGCTCGGCTGCGGATCAGCCCGGAGCACGGTGCGGCGGTCGTCGCGGCGGTGGCCGACGTGATAGCGGAGCGCGGCGTCGATGGCACGGACGACGGGTTACGTGCCGCGGTGGCGGCGGCGCTGGGGCAGGACGCGGATCTGGCGTCGGACATCGCGATGATGTTGAGCGAGTCGACGATCTGAGCGAGTCGACGGGCCGGTAGGGCCTTGCCCTGGTCGGCCCGGGGTTCTCGGATTCCGGGCCGACCGCTTCGCCAGGCTTTCAGGCATGCGGGCATGCGGGCATGCGGGCATGCGGGCATGCGGGCATTGGAGTATTCAGCCCCTCAGCCCCTCAGCCCCTCAGCCCCTCAGCCCCTCAGCGCGGATCCCGCCCGCGGCTGAGGATCCTGCGCCGCCGTCGCGCGGATCACGCCATCCGACGTGCCGGAGACGACCAGTCCGGCTTGGCGGAGCTCGTCGCACACCGTGTCGGAGCTGGCCGGCCACATCGTGAATTCCTCGGCCTCCTCGCGCACGATCTCGCCGTCGTGCTCGACGCGGTAGGTGTACGTCACCGACAGCAGCCCGCGGTCGGGAGCGGTGCAGACCTGCGCGCTGTAGGTGTCGGGCCCGAGGCGGACCGGTGGCAGCTCCTCGACCGTCGGCTTGTCGGGCAGTTCCTGCGGAGGCGGCTCCAGCAGGACCACCCCTCCCGGCGTCAGCGCGGCCGCCGCCGCGGACCACATCGCGCGGCGCTCCGACGGCTCCAGCACCCCGGCGATGTTCGAACACACGACCAGGTCGGCGAGGCCCGCGAGCCCGGCGTCCTGAAACGCCTCGGGATGGACCGTCACCCGCGCCCGCTGATCCGCACGCATCCCGGCCAACCGCGTCAGCAGCGCCACCCGCATGGGCGCGGCCGGCTCGACCGCGTGGATCGGCGCGGCCGAGCGGTCCAGCAGCACCTCGGTCACGATCCCGGTGCCGGCACCCACGTCCACGATGCCGACCTGCGCCGCACGCGCCGCGGAGCCGAACCGGCGCTCGGCGACTCGGCGGTCGGTCTCGGCTTGGAGGATGTCGTAGAACTCAGCCGTGACCGAGTAGGGCTCGCCGGGGATGGTGTCGTCGTGTCGATCTTGAAGCATGTCGGACTATTACCCCGTTCGCGGAGGTCATGCGCGGGGCGGCCGGTACGTTGACGGCCATCGCGGCAACGCCGCACGTCAAGCATGAGCGGCTCCGAGTGGGCCCAGCGCTATCACGCGAACGAGGAGACGGCGGCTGAGCTGATGCGAGTCTTCGGCGCGCAGCCGATGGTGTCGAGCGAGCAGGACAGGCCGGCGCTGGAGCGCTGAGGACGTCGTCGACGGCTTCTAGATTCCGATCCCCTCCAATCCGCTGTCCAGCGTCCCCGTGCCGACAGCGACCGTCGACGTGACGACCGAGACGGCGGTCGTGATCGCCGAGACTGTGTTCGAACCCGTGTTCGCGGCGAACACCGTGGCGCCGTCCTGAGTGATGGCCAGGCCGGCGGGGTGGAGGCCGACGTCGACGGCCGCGAGCGGAGTAGCGGTCGCGGCGGCAGCGGCGATGTCGAGGACGAACACGACGTTACGGGCCGAGTCGGTAACGTAGGCGCGGGTGCCGGACGCGTTGATGGCTATCGCGGTGGGTGAACCGTCGAGGTTCAGGCGCTGGGTAATGGTTCTGGTACTTGTGTCGACGACTATGACGTCGCCGTTGTCAGCCGAGGTGAGGTAGAGCCGCGCGCCGTCGGGCGAGACAGCGAGCCCTGATGAACCGCCGACGCGCGCGCCCAGCGGGATCGTGGCGGAAGGGGTGTCGGTGGTGAGGTCGATCACTGATATCTGCTGGCAGACCATGCAGGAGACGTAGGCAGTCCTGCCATCGGGGGCGGCCACCACGGATTGGGGCTGATCGCCCACCGGGACGGTCGCGGTGACCTTGCCGTGGACGGTGTCGACAACCGACAGGGTGCTGTCATACCCACTGGTGATCAGGGCAGAGGCGCCGTCGGGAGTGAAGGCGATCGCCGTCGGGTGCCCGGCGACCGCGATGGGGGATCCGACGATCTTGTGAGTCGCGGTGTCGACAACGCGGACGCTGCTGCTAGCGGTACCGCCGACGTAAGCCTTCGTTCCGTCGGGACTCACCGCGACGGTAGTCGGCGCGTCCACGGCGTCGGCGACAGTTGCGGTGACCTTGGCGGCTGCGGTGTCGATTACCGCCAGGGTTCCGTCCAAGCCGCTGGTGACGAACGCCGTCGCGCCGGATGGGGCGAATAGCGACGAGGTCGGGTGCGCTCCGACGGTGATGGTCGCAGTTATGGCGTGCGAGGCGGTGTCGATGACGGACACCGTGTTCGCTGCGGGGTTCGGTAGGTAGGCAAACGCGCCATTCGGAGAGAACGAGACCGGAGCCGGCACGACGGAATCGTTGCTGGCTATAGGGATCGTGGCGGTGACGGTCTCCGTGGCGGTGTCGATTACCGCGAGGTAGTCGGTGCAGGTAACGAACGCCTGCTTCCCGTCGGGCGACAGGACTATCTGTTGCGAGTTGGGTGGAGTGGTGACCGTTGTCGCGACCGTGTTGGTGGCGGTATCGAGTACTGCGACCGAGGTGCCGTTGGGGCTGGTGACGTACGCACGGCTACCGTCGGCTGCCACGGCGATCGCGCCTGGGAGGAATCCGACGGGAATCGTGGCAGCGACTGAATTCGTAGTCGTATTTACTACGGTGACGCTGTTGGGCGTCGCATTACCGGAGACGTAGGCGCGCGTGCCATCGGGCGACAGCGCGATGGCGTAGTCGGGGCCGCCGATGTGGAGGCGGGTAGCGACCTTGCCGGTGGTGGCGTCGAGGGTCAACAACTGCGCCTTCGTGCTGACCGCATAAAGCGTGCGGCCGTCAGGGGAAAGGGCTGCGCCGACGTCGGAGGACACGTTCGCGATCGTGGTGACGACCTTGCGGGTCGCGAGATCGACGGTCAGCAGGCGGTTGTTGTCGACGACGTATGCCACGCCGCCGTTGGGATTCACGAGCAGCTGTTCCGCAGGCGTGGCGGTCGGCATGGCCATGGCCCACGCCACGGCACCGGTCGCGATGTCGTACTCGGCGAGCGAATCTCCGAGTACATAGACCTTCTTCCCGTCCGGCGACAGGCGGGAGGCCTGTGCGTCGATGGGGATGCCGCGAAGGCTCGTGGTCGGAATGGTCGCGGTAACGGTGCCGGTTGCGGCGTCGATCGCCGAGACGGTTCCGTTGGTGGCGTTGGAGACGTAGAGGATCTGGTGCGCGACTGTCGTCTTCGGCGCGGGTGGTCGCGCTGCGGCCTGCGCGGTGAGAGGGGTCGAGATCACGACGACCGCAGCCGCGACACCTATTAGTGTTCGAAGATACGACCGCTTGGCGCGGGACATCTGGTGGCCCCCTTTCATCAGTGCCCGATGACGATGTCGGCGAGCCCGAAGCTGTTCCCGGGGGAACCGATCGGGATCGTGGCGGTGATGGTGTCGGTCGCGGTATCGATGACCGAGACGGAATCGGCGCCGGCGTTGTCGACGAAGAGTTGGGTCCCGTCCGGCGTCACTGCCAGACTCGCCGGACCGGCGCTGTCGGTGATGGTCGCCGCAACGCTGTGCGAGGCCGTGTTGACGGCGACGATGGAGTCGGCTGCCACGTAGGCAGTTCGGCCGTCGGGGGTGAAGGCGACGGCCTGGGCGTCGGCGGGCGTGAACACCGTGACGATGCGCGAGTCGGTGGCGACGTCGATCACTGACACCGCGCCTGAGCGGTCGGTGACGTACACGTCGGCGCCATCGGGGCTGACGGCAACCGACTGCGCGCCACTACCCAGCAAGGGAATCTTGGTTTTGAGCGTGTTCGAGGCGGTGTCGACGACTGCCACGGAGTCGTGGTCCGCGACGTAGAGCGTGCGGCTGTCAGGGGTCTGAGCCAGACCGCCGAGGAAGCCGCCGATGGCGAGGTCCGAAATGCGGCCGGTTGCGGTGTCGAACGTGACAAGCGTGCCGCTGAGCGTCGTGATGTAGGCGAGGCGGCTGTTCGGAGAGAAGGTGATGGCCTGCGCAGTGTCGGGCAGCGGAAGGGCGGGTCCGACGGCCCTTCTGCCGGCCGGGTCGATTTCGCGGAGGACGCCGCCGAGGCTGCTGCCGACCAGGATCAGCTTTCCGTTCGGTGCTTCGGCGATCGCGCCGGGCGCGTTCATGATGCTCGGAACGGTTTGGGTGACGTCCGCAGCGGCGGTGTCGACGATGCTCAGGGTGCTGTGATCGCGGCTGGCGGTGAAGGCGCGGCTGCCGCTGGTGTCGAACACCACTGGCAGTGGATGGGGTCCGACGGGGATGCTGGCGCGGAGAGTGTGGGTCGACGTGTCGATGACGTCGACGGTGTTGTGATCGAGATCGTTGACGTAGGCGAGCTTTCCCGTCGGAGCGAAACGGACGGATCCGCCGTTCGTCTGGAGCGGGATCCTCGTGGTGATGGTGTTGGTGGAGGTGCTCACGATGTCGATCTCAGCGAGACAGGATACGTATATCTCCCCTCTCTCGGTCGCGCTCTCCCTGGTCGGTTCGTTGCCGAGGGCGATCGTGGCGATGAGCGTTTCGGTCGAGGTGTCGATGACGCTGGCCTTGTTCGCGTACTCGTCGAGGACGTAGGCATGGTGTCCCTTGTCGACGAAGAGGATCTGGCCGGCAGGCGTGCCGAGATGGATGTGAGTCAGGGGCTTGTCGGTGGTGGTGTCGAACACTGCGATGTCGCCGGTGTCGTTGGCGGCGACGTAGGCCCGGGTGCCGTCGGGTGCGAGGGTGAGGCGGTTCGGCCGGAAGCCCGGGGACAGGTGCACTGTGACCTTGCCGCTCACGGTGTCGATGACGGAAACGGTCTTGGCCACGGTGTTCGTGACGTAGAGCTTGGAGCCGTCCGGCGCGAGGCGTTCGCTGTGGAGGTCCTGAGCGATGGCGACGGCGTTGGTGACGGAGTCCGCGGCCAGATCGACAACGGTGACCTGGGTGGGTTCGAGCACGTAGGCGACTTTGCCGTCGCGGGCCAGGACGAGCGACTGCGGCTGAGCGCCGACCGCTATGGTCGCGGCCACCTTGCCGGTCTTGGCGACGACCACGGTCAGCGTCCCGCTGATGCTGTTCAGCACATAGACGCGGCTGCCATCCGGGGCCGCGACCTCGGCGACCGGCGAGTCCCCGATGCCGTCGTCCTCGGCGACCGGGATGCTCGCGGCGACCGCGCCGGTGGCAGTGTTGATCGCCGAGACGGCTGTGCCGTGGCCGGTGACGTAGGCGGTGGGCGCAGAGGCCGTCGACACAGACGCGATCGACACGGACGCGGTCGCCGTGGACGCCGAAGCAGCGGCAGCCGCGCCCGCGCCCGGCGCCGCGCACAGGGCCGAGCCCAGAGCGCAAGCGCCGGCCAGGACCGACCGGCGGACGAGCAGAGCGAACGTCATCGGAGCCTCCATCCCGCCTGGGCTCCGCCGGGATCGCCCGACGCGACCGCCCGGAGCCCGGCTGCGAAGGGCCGGCTCCGCGACTCCCAGGTATCGCAGAACCCTGACCCTCAATGGAGCCTTAGTCTGTTCCCGCCGCAAAGGGCTGTCGAGGCATGGAACGTGGCGGAATGCCTCCTTGGCGGGTTCCGGGCAACATCCGCGAAAACCAGACGCCGGCGGGCACCCGATTCCGAGATCGGCTCGGGGATCGGCTCGGGGATCGGCTCGGTGCCCCGCTCAGGGCGCGCCCATGAGATCGGTCTCCCGGGCCGGCGCGTGCTCGTAAGTGCGGCCGTTCGTCCACCCGTAGTTGCCGCGCGGCGGATGCAGAACCAGCACCCGCGTTCCGTTGTTCAGCGGCTCGATGTCGGCCGGCCAGCCTTCGGGATGGACGTAAGCCCCGTGGCCGTCGAAAAGCCGGAACCGACGCCAGATGGGATCGGAGCCGACTCCCGGGAACGGGCCGGGGACGCCAGTGGTCGCGGCGGCGACCCAGGAATCGAGCGGCCGTTCGCCGTCAAGGCGGCCCGGGCCGATGAGCCGGTCGGCCAGGAGGGTATGCAGCTGGATGTTGTCTCCCACACCGCTCATCGACAGGCGGAATCCGCGACCGGAGCCCTGATCGAGCACGATCAAAGGCTCATCGTCCAGGACAAGCGTCAGGCCGAGGACCCAACGCGCGCGCTGGCTGTCGTCGGCGATGCCGGACGCGGCCTCCCGAACGCGATCGCGGTAGGCCATGGCGCTCCGGAACTCACGCCGCGCCAACACGGTGATCATGGCGTTCAGCCAATCCTCGGTGTCGAACCAGGACACCGCCATGACGAAGCATTCATCCTTGGAAAAGCCCATGTGCTCGGACCGCGGTCTTGGTGAAGAGTCCGCCGCACCTGGGCAGCACCGGCGCGAGCAGTTCGATCCCGGCGGTCAGTAGATGATCACGCATTTCGCGTCGAGGGAGGTCACTTATCGTGTCGGTGTGACAACGCTGGCTGTGCCCTTCAGAATCTGAGCATGTACGACGTCATCATCGTCGGCGCCCGCTGCGCCGGGGCCGCCACAGCGTTGCTGCTGGCCCGGCAGGGTGTCAGGGTTCTGCTCGTCGATCGGGCCACCTTCCCCAGCGACACCGTTTCGACGCATCTGCTGCATCCGGCGGGGGTCGCGCGGTTGCGGGACTGGGGGTTGTTGGATTCGTTGCTGGCCACCGGCTGTCCGCCTATTGAGGCGATCAGTTTTCAGCCGACCGAGGACTTCGTGTTGCGCGGGGCGCCGTATGCGTATGACGGCGTCACCATGTCGTTGGCGCCCCGGCGGACGGTGCTTGATGCGCTGCTGGTCGAGGCGGCGGGGGCGGCGGGGGTTGAGGTGCGGGAGGGGGCTTCGTTGCAGCGGGTGGTGTGGGAGGAGGGTCGTGTTGTCGGGGCTGAGTTCCGTGACGGTGGTGGGGTCTTCGAGGAGCGCGCCGCGCTTGTTGTCGGGGCGGACGGGCGGCGTTCGAGCGTGGCGCGGGAGGTCGGGGCGGAGGTGGTGCGCGATGCCGGGAACTTCGGCTGTCAGTTCTATGGGTATTGGGCCGGGTTGCCGGACGAGGGTGCGCAGTTGTTCGTCGGGGGCGGCCAGGCGGTGCTGGCGTTTCCCACGCATCATGGAAACCATCTGGTCCTGGTCGGCTGGCCGCATGCCCGGTTCGCCGAAGTGAAGCAGGACATTGATCACCACTTCCTCGCCGCGGTCGCGGAGCGCGCGCCGACGGTGCGCGAACGGCTCACCGAGGACGCGCGTGCCGGGCGCATCGCCGGGTCGGGCGACCTGAGCAACTACATCCGTGCGTCGTCCGGTCCGGGGTGGGTGCTCGTCGGCGATGCCGCGATGGCCAAGGACGCGGTGACGGCGCAGGGCATCGGCGATGCCTTCGCCCAGGCGCAATCGCTGGCCGATCGTCTGCCGGCGGCGCTCGGGGCCGGGCCGGCGGCGGTGGACGCGGCGTTGACGGAGCATGGGGCGGAGCGCGACCGGGCGGGCGCCGTGGCGTTCGAAACCACTGTCGCCTTCGCGATGGGCGGCAGTTCCGGCGAGCTGCTGCCGCTGCTCCGCGCGATCAAGGGCCGGCCCGATCTCGTCAGCATGTTCTACGGGATCTACGCGGGGCGGGTCACGATGGACGAGCTCGTCGCGGCGGCCGCCTGACGCTTCACGCAGGCGTGCGTGCGCCCCAGGGATCCTGGAGCGCACGCACGTTCCTAATGAACAGCCGGACAGCCGGACAGCCGGCCAGCCGGTCGGTCCTACTTCGTGTTCAACGCCGTGTCGTCGAGAACGAAGCTGGTGGTGCCGCCGTTCTTGTCGGTCTCGGTGCCGGTGAACCGCAGCGTGACGGTCTGGCCCGCGTAGGCGGAGACGTCACTGCTGTGCTGGGTGTAGCCGCTGGCCTTGTTCAGGTTGCTGTAGGTGGCCAGCGTCGTGAGCACCGTGCCGGAGGAGTTGAGCAGCTGCACGCTCAGGGTGTCCGGCGTGGCGGTCGTCGTGCTCTCGGTGGAGTCGATGTGCAGCCAGTACGACACCGTCGCGGTGCAGCCGGCCGGGATCGTCACCTTCTGCGCGACGGTGTCCGTGTCGGCGCTGCCGTTGCCGTTGAGCCAGGCCTCCCAGCTCCCGGCGTGGGTGGGCTCCCCGCTGGTGCTGTTGGTGATCGGGTTGAACCCGAGCGTCGAAGTGCCGGTCCATCCGGTGCTGGCGCCGCTCTCGAAGCCGGGGTTGGTCAGCAACTGGGCCGCCGTGCAACCGCCGCCGCCCGAGGTGGGAGTCACGGTCAGCGTGTAGGTGGTGGTGTGGCTGCCGGAGGCCGCGGTACCGGTGACGGTGATCGGGTAGGTCCCGGCGACGGTGGTGGAGCTCGTCACGACCTTCAGGGTGGAGCTGGCGCCGGAGGAGACCGAGGCCGGGGTCAGGGTGACCGTGGAGCCGGCCGGGCCGCCGGTGGCGGTCAGGGCCACGGACTCGGCGCTGCCGGCCGTGACGGCGGTGGAGATGGTGGAGGTGGCGGTGCCGCCGGCGGTGACGGAGCCGGAGGCCGGGCCGGCCGACAGCGAGAAGTCGGTCGAGGTGGAGGAGGCCGGGATGAACGACCAGGTCTTCGTGGTGCTGGAGCTGCTACCGGACTTGACCTTGCCGGAGGAGTCGTTGATGTACTTCTTGCCGGTCTGGATGTCGGTGAAGGTCAGGTCGGTGTTGTACGACCACTGCTGACTCGGTCCCGCTGTGCATTTCTGCATCGAGATCTGCGATGTCGAGTAGTCCGCGCAGAGGTTGTTGATCTGCAGGAACGTGCCGTCGAAGGTGAAGCGCTGGGCGGCCGCCGAGCTGTCGCAGGCGGACGTCACCAGCAGCGCTCCGGCGCTGGAGCTGTTGCCCGGGTCGGTCATGCACAGTCCGGTGGAGACGTTTTTGTACTGCCCGACCGTGATCGTCGGCTTCGCGCCGCCGTAGCAGGCGCCGGTGCTGGTGTTGAAGATCGGCGTGGAGGTCACCGTCTCGTTCGCCGGCGGGTTGACGATCACCGGCTCCATGCTCGGCGTGTTGTCGGCGTTATAGTTGGTCAGCGCGTCCTCGCACTCGATCGCCGAGAAGGCGTTGCCGCCCTGGCCGCCGAGCCACAGGTCGAGGTGCCGCAGGTTGGGACCGCCGTTGGGGCCGTGGCCGGTCCAGTCCGAGGAGCACTCGTCGCAGCCGTCCTCCATGATGAAGTACTTCGCGACGCGGGGGACGTAGACGATGGTCCCGGGCGGCTGCTCGCTGGAGTCGGTGGCGAAGGTGATCGGGTCGGAGTAGGTACCGGTACCGCCCGCGGTCTGGTGGATCTGCGGGTAGGAGATGTCGCCGCCCGGCGGCGTGTTGTCCCACCAGCCGTAGAAGGTGAGGAAAGTCTGCTCGGTGGTCGCCGATCCGGCCGCCTGGGCCGGGCCGGCGAACAGGCCGAGGGCCGCGCCGAGGCCCAGACAGAGGGCTGCGAGCGCTGTGATCAGGCGCCGTGCGGATATCTTCATCAGTGTTCCCCTTTCGTTTGCGGAGCCGGGGGAGGCACCGGGGTCGGCGTGCAGGCCGACCCCGGCTTCGTGCGCTGATGCGGGTTGTCGCCGTGGGTGTCGCCGTGGGTGTGCCGTGCACATCGCCATGGATCCACGGCGGTGCCGTGCGCCGCCTCGGCGGGGCGGTGACCCCTGGCGACGCACTCCTTTAGTTAGTAACCTTTCCTAACTCTGGGGAGGAGAGTAGGCAGACTCGGGTGCGACGTCAAGCCACGAAGTTCGCGACGAGTTCGCGGTGAGTTCGCAGCCGAGTTCGCGACGAGTTCGCGGCCGGCGAGCGGATTCCGGGGTCTCGACACACGTCCGTGATGGCCTTACATTGTGCAGGCGTCAGTCACATCAATGAACTGAGTTCACATATATGAACCACTTCGACGGCTCGATGCCATCCGAGCCGTCGATCTCCTTCGTCGATGAGAGGCCACCATGAGACGCATCCCCACCCCGAGCCGATCCCGCCACGTCCTCGCGGCGGGTGCGGCGTGCGCGATCGCCGGCGCCGCCGCGCTGGTGACGATCGGCTCGTCCGCCCAGGCCAGCCCCACCGACCTGGCCTGCGGCCGACCCGCGAGCGCGTCGTCGAACACTGCCACGGCCGGCCACGCCGACGACTGCGCCGGCGGCACCGTCTGGCAGAGCGGCACCACCAAGCCGCAGCAGTGGCAGGTCGACCTCGGCGCCGGCACGACCGTCGACCACGTCACCGTGACGTGGGGCGCCGGGTACGGCACCAGCTACAAGATCCGCACGTCCGACGACGGGAGCACCTGGCACACCGTCGTCGCGACGACCAGCGGCCAGGGCGGGACGGAGACGCTCACGCTGCCGGCGGGGACCACCACGCGGTGGATCCAGCTGTACCTGAGCCAGTACGCGGGGACCGCGGGCTTCATCATCGACGAGGTGGCCGTCTACGGCACGCCCGGCGCACCCGGTTCCTCGTCGACGTCGCCCTCGACCAGCCTGTCGACGACGCCGTCCACCACGCCGTCCACGACTCCGTCGACCAAGCCGTCCACCACGCCGTCGACCACACCGTCGACGACCCCCTCCACCACCCCGTCCAGCTCGCCCCCGCCCGGCGGCCGCACCTGGAACGTCGCCACCCCGGCCGCGCTCAGCGCCGCCCTGGCCGGCGTGGCGCCCGGCGACACCATCGTGCTGGCGCCGGGTAACTACGACGGCGCGTTCTACACCACGACGTCGGGCACGTCGGCCAAGCCCATCACGCTGACCGGCCCGCGCACCGCGAAGCTCTCCAACGCCGCGTCGGGCTGCGACCCGAACGTGCCGTCCTCGTCCTCGGACGTCTCCTACTGCGGCTACGGGCTGCACCTGAACGGCGTGTCCTACTGGCACCTGAACGGGTTCGCGGTCACCAGCTCGGCCAAGGGGATCGTGCTCGACCACTCCAGCAACAACGTCCTGAACGGCGTCGAGGTCTCGAACATCGGCGACGAGGGCGTGCACTTCCGCGCCGACAGCTCGAACAACCTGATCGAGAACTCGGCGATCCACGACACCGGCCACACCGACCCCGGCTACGGCGAGGGCCTGTACTTCGGCTCGGCGCAGAGCAACTGGTCCAAGTACGGCGACAGCACCGGCCAGGACCGCAGCATGAGCAACCAGGCGATCGGCAACACCTTCGGCCCCGGCATCGCCGCTGAACACATCGACATCAAGGAAGGCACCACCGGCGGCCTGGTCCAGGGCAACACCTTCATCGGCGGCGTCTCGGGCGAGAACAGCGCCGACTCGTGGGTGGACGTCAAGGGCAGCGACTACACGCTGACCGGCAACCACGGCAGCTACGGCAGCGGCGGGGTGCTGGCCGACGGGTACCAGGTGCACCAGATCGTCGCGCCGTTCGGCTGCGGGAACGTGTGGAAGGGCAACGACTCGGACCTCGGGGGCGTCGGCGGATACGCGATCAACATCACCGACCAGTCCCGGTGCACCACCGATCCGAACGTGGTCTACAGCAGCAACACCGTGACGCGGGCCGTGACGGGGCTGACCAACATCCCGGTGACCGCCGGCGGGTGACCTGCGGGTCTCGATCAATCGCAGAGCGCTGTCATTGCACACTGAAGCCTCGCGCTGAAGCCGTGCACTGAAGCCTCGCGCTGAAGTCGCGCACTGAAGCCATGTACCGAAGCCTCGCGCTGAAGTCGTGCACTGAAACCGTGCACTGAAACCGTGCACTGATACCGCGTCGGGCGGCCCGGATGTCACATCGGGTCGCTCGGCGCGGGTCGCGTATCAGGTGCAGCGGGCTGCGGCTCGGGCTGAAGCTCGGTGTGCAGATGCGACAGAAGCTCGTCGAAGCGGTGGTCCGCGTCGTCGGCGATCGCCTGGATCTCGGCGAGCCGGCGCGCCGGTGTCGGACGCGGGGACCTCCGCCGGGCCGGTGCGGGAATGCTCGGGCTGTCGGGCGGCGCCTCCCGGCGACGGAACACCAACCGGACAACCGGCGCCAACGGCACGGTCAGGACCCAGGCGGCGCTCACCAGTCCCGAGACGGCCGCGATCCCCGCCGCCAGCTCCCATTCGTCGCCGCCGAGCACGGCCACACTGGAGCGGCCGATGTCGACGGCTCGCACGGACTCGCCCGGCGCGAGTGCGCTGTCCGGATGCTCCAGCCGGATGTCCTCGCGGACCTCCGCGCCGTCGTCGGAGACGAACCGGCCGTAGTACTTGGAGTCCCTGAGATGCACGACTCTGGTGGCCGTCCAGGTCCCGACCCGTCCCTGGCCCTCATGGGCCGCCCACGTGTAGTGGAGCATGTACAGCGAAGCCAGAAACAACCCGACGCACACCGGCCCCGAGAAATAGCGCCAATGCGGTGGCCCGCTCCCGGCCCAGCCGGACCGCATGGGCAGCGCAGACCGCGTAGGCCGCACAGACCCCACAGACGGCACAGCCCGCCGATCTCGATGCATCCCCGCCTCCCCCGCCTCCCCCTTGCGAAGAGAATGCCCAGCCCCGCCCCGCCGAACCGCGCGATCGCCCCGGTTCCCTCAGCGGGATCCGGGGCGATCGCGGTCACGGCCCACCGTCAGGCGGACAGCTGTCCGATCACGGCATCGCGTGCAGGTGGCCGCCGACCGTGGCGGCTATGCCGTTGCCGTTGCTGGCGTCCCAGTTGGTCGACCAGGTCATCGCACCGCCGATGCCGGGCCACTTGGTGTCCGGGACGAACGAGCCGCAGCCCGTGCCCTTGGCCAGGCAGTCCAGCGCGTTGTTGACGACGCTCGGGGAGACGTAGCCGGAGCTCGCCGCGCTCGCCGAGGCGGGGACGCCGATGCCGACCTGCGACGGGGACAGACCGCCCTTGAGGACGGTGCACGCCAGCGCGGTGATGAAGTCGACCGAGCCCTGGCTGTAGACCTTGCCGTCGCAGCCGTTCATCGAGCCCGAGTTGTAGTACTGGGTGTTGATGATGGTCAGGACGTCCTTCACGTTCAGCGCGAGCGCGAAGTAGCCGGAGGAGGTCGACAGCATGTCGATGGTCTGCGGGGCCATCGTCAGCACGAAGCCCGCGCCCTTCTTGGCCGCCAGGGTGTGCAGAGCCTGCCCCATGTAGGTGGGGTTGATGCCGTTCTCCAGGTCGATGTCGACACCGTCGAAGCCGTAGGCCTGCATCAGGGTCCAGGCGCTGTTGGCGAAGTTGGCCGCGGACGTGGAGTCGGCGACGGAGATGGTGCCGTTCTGGCCGCCGACCGAGATCACGACCTTCTTACCGGCCGCCTGCTTCGCGGCGATGTCCGCCTTGAACTGGGCGTCGGTGTAGCCGCCGAGCTTGCTCGACAGCGTGGGGTCCAGCGCGAACTTGATCGCGCCGGAGGCGGTGGCGTCGGCGTCGGCGAACGAGACAGCGATGATGTCGTAGGCGTTGTCGACATCGCTGATGCGCTGGTCCTTGGCGCCGTTGTCGAAGTCCTGCCAGTAGCCGGTCAGCAGGTGCTTGCCGGTGGGCGGCGGGGACGACGGGGACGTGGACGGCGACGTGCTCGGGCTGGTCGACGGGCTGGTGCTCGGCGACGTCGAGGGCGAGGTCGACGGCGAGGCGCTCGGGGACGTGCTCGCCGACGTGCTCGGCGTCACGGACCCGCCGGTGCACGCGCCGTCGTCGGCCCAGACGGCCTGCGAGTTGTTGCCGGGGATGTCGCCCTGGGTCCACCACTTGGCGTGCCACTCGTGCGCGCCGTAGGACACGCGCGCGCCGCCGTTGTAGGCGGTCGTCGACACCCACGCCGGGTCGGCGCAGCCGGTCGGCGGCTTGGTCGAGGTGGCCGAGCTCGACGGGGTGGTCGGCAGGGTGCTCGGCGAGGTGGCGCTGGGCGAGGTCGGCGCGGTGCTGGACGGGGTGGTGGGCGGCGTGCCGCCGGGGCCGGTGAGGGTCAGGTCGTCGGCGTAGTAGGCGCCCTGGCCGTACCAGCCGTGCACGAACACGGTCACCGACGTGGTGGCCGCCCCGGTGGTGAACGACGTCGAGAGCTGCGAGTAGGTCGCGGGAGAGCCCCAGGTCGAGCTGTCGTTGCCGGATCCGGTGACGCCGAGATAGACGTAGCTGCCCTGGAGAAACCCGGACAGGGTGTACTTCGTGCCCGGCTGCACCGCGACGGTCTGCGAGCACTGCGCGATGTCGCTGCCGGCCGGGGTGCCGGCCAGGGCGTGGGTGCCGCCGTGGACCGGCGTGCCGACGATCGAGCCGCTGCTCGCCGAACAGGTCCAGCCGGACAGCGTCCCGGTCTCGAAGTCGCCGTTGGCGATCAGGTTCGCGGTGTCGGCGCTGGCGCCGCCCGCGAAGAGGAAGATGCCGGATACGGCCAGGGCGGTCGCGGCCGAGATGCCGGCCGCGCCGAGCGCGCGCGGGTTGCGCCAGGCCGGGCGGCCGGCCGGTCTCGCGGCCGAGGAATCGGCGCTGTCGTACGGTACGTGCTTTGGCATAACTCGTCCTCTGGAGTGGAGAGGGCCCCGGCGGGTGCCGGGGTTGCGGAGTGCGCCGTCGTCTCCCCTGAGCTGGAACGACGGTGTCACGTGTGGAACGGAGTCAGCCCACGTAGCGGAGGAATGGTGTGCCTCCGACGCCCCCATGTGGTCTACACCAGAGAGAATGGAGTAGACCACTGATGCGGGTCAAGACCTTGGGGCCAGGTCGGTCGCCGGAGCCCGGGGCGAGCCGGTCAGCGTCCCGGCCGCGGGGCGGCGCGGCGCGCGAGGACGGCCAGCATCACCAGGCCGACCAGGACGAAGAGGTCGGCGAACAGCACCACGAGGACCGTCCCGGGCTGCCCGGGATCGGCGAAGAACACAGCGAATGTCCAGATCGAGGCGAGGGCGAAGGCCAGCCATAGCGCGACAGCTCCGGCCTTCTGGCGCTTCCGGCCGTTTTGCCAGGCCCGCGCCGCCTCCAGGACGAGCAGCGGGACGCACCACACCCAGTGGAACGGCCAGGAGACCGGGGAGACGAGCAAGCCGGTGATCGCGCAGACGACGACGCCGGTCGGCTCGTCGCCGCGCCGGCTCGCGCGGACCGCGACCGTCAGGCCGACCACGGCGACGACGGCAGCGAGCAGCAGCCACAACGGCGTGGCGGGGAGGTAGTGCCGTACACGCTTGAACGCTCCGAGGATGGACTGGCTGAAGATCCACGCGTCGTCCACCGGGACGATCTTCTTGGTGTTCCAGGCGTCGTTCCGCCAGTACTCCCAGGACCCGCCGGGAAGCACGACGAAGCCGGCCAGGACGGTGGCGGCGAACGTCGCCAAGGCGGTCAGCCCGGCCCGGGCCCGGCCGCTGAGCAGCAGGTAGGGGACGAAGATCAGCGGGGTCAGCTTCAGGCCCGCCGCGATCCCGACGCCGACACCGATACCGACGCTGACCCTGCCGCTGACGCTGACACCGCGCCACCGCCCGGCATCAGCGGGCTGCCGGGCCGGGCGGTCCGGACGCACCAGGTCCGCGACGATCAGCAGCATGAGGATGGTGTTGATCTGCCCGGTCCAGAAGTTCGACGAGATCGGCGCCAAGGAGAACGCGGCGACGGTGCCCGCGGCGGTGAACAGCGCGCGCCGTCGCCCCTGCATCCCGATCGCGCCGAGGAGGATCCAGACGGTCGCTTCCAGGGCCAAGGTGCACAAGCCGGCCCAGACAGGGACCGCGGCGGCGATCGGGAGCAACCCGATCGGCACCAGGAACATCGCGGCGAAGGGCGGATAGGTGAACTGCAGCTGGTTGGAGCTGGAGAAGACGTAGGGCGAGTGGCCGTGCGCGACGGCGGAGGCGCCGCCGTGGTAGACGTCGAGGTCCGCGCCGGAGAGGGCGGCGCCGTAGACGAGGTGCGCTACCAGCGCGACGACCGATGCGATGGCCAGGGCGGTCGGCAGCCAGTAGCGCATGGGAACGCCGGCTCGGCGGAGGCTGCCGTGCTCAATCCCGCCCCGCTCAACACCTTCTTGGCGGACGCCGACCTGTGAGGCACCGGCTCGCCGAGCGAAGACCCTGTCCATGCGCCGCCTCTTCTCCGTGGCCGGGGACCCGCCAGATTGCGCCACGCTCTTGTCGCATGAGTCTGGGGACCGAGGTCGGGGGCGGCATCTTCCAGAATGCGGCGACCGTCCGGGGCTGTGGCCCGAGGCCCTCCGCGCTGCTCGGCGGTACTGGATGCGATGTCCAATGCTGATATACCGGGTCGGCGGTGTCGCGCGTGATCGGGAGCCGCGATCCTGCCGCTGCTGCACTCCGCATAGCAGAGACATTCTCTTGTGCATGCCTCCGTGCTGAGCGTGGACCGCACCACACCCGTGACACGTTCGAGTGACATACGGTTCCGTCGCCCAACGGCCGGGAAGCGACCCGGTGAGAGGCGGAAACTCCAGGTCAGCGCACGTCGACAACCGGCGCGGCACTCATTGGGACGGCACTCGGGCAGCACCCTGCTCCGACGGCCGGACGTAGACGTGACGGGAGACGAGCGTGAGCTCATCGGCGCGGTTGAGGCTGCTCGACGGCTTCGCCCTGGAGGCGGGAACCAGACAGGTTCACCTCTCCAAGACGTTGCAGCGCCTGGTGGCATTCGTGGCGCTGCGGCGCCGGGCGACGCGTTCGCTCGTGGTCGGGACCCTGTGGCCGGACAGCGACGAGGCCAAGGCGTGCGGCCGGCTGCGGACGGCGTTGTGGCGGTTGCAGCAGTGCGGCGCGCCGCTGCTGGTGGCCAGCGGGGAGACGCTGCGCCTGCACGAGACAGTGTGGGTCGACGTCGACCAGTTGTTCGGACCCGGCGGGCTCGGGGACGCGGCCGCCGCCGAGTTCGGCATCGGCGCGCGCCACCCTGATGGCCGAGTCGGCGCGGGCGGGTATGCGGGGGTGTCCGGCGGGTCCGGCGCATCCGGGCTGTCGGGCACGCCGGCCGCTTCGGGCACCGCGGCCGCCTTCGACCCGTTCGACGTCCTCGACAGCCACACCCTGCTGCGCAGCTGCGGCCTCGGGGAGCTGCTGCCCGGCTGGTACGAGGACTGGGTCCTGCTGGAGCGGGAACGCCTGCGCCAGCGGTTCCTGCACTCGATAGAGGATGTGGCCCGCCGCGAGCTGCGGGCCGGCAACTTCGCGACCGCCTTGGAAGCGGTGTTGCTGGCGTTGCGGTCCGAGCCGCTGCGGGAGAGCCCGCACCGGCTCATGCTGGAGATCCATCTCGCGGAGGGCAACTACAGCGAGGCGGTCCACACCTACCACGCGTATCGGATCCTGTTGTGCCGCGAACTCGGCGTGAGCCCGTCGCCGGGAATGCGACGGCTGCTGGAGGCGGCCATGGGTCCGCTGCCCGGGGTGGAGGGGCCGGCTCGGCAGCGGCTCGCAGAGAGGACCGAGCATGACCGAGTACACACACTCGTCGGGGAACCGGCGTCGCGGCCCGGACATACGGACGCGGCCCCCGACCGCGTCGGTGCGGGACGTGCTGGCCTCACCAGGCCGCTCGATCGACCCCGATACCCGAGCGAGCCTGGAAGCCCGGTTCGGCCGTGACTTCAGCGGCGTGCGGGTGCACACCGACAGCGCGGCGGCGGCCTCGGCGGACGCCCTGGACGCCGTCGCGTACACGGTCGGCACCGACGTCGTGTTCTCCCAGGGGGCGTACCGGCCCGGCAGCGAGGCCGGGCGCCGGCTGCTGGCCCACGAGCTGACGCACGTCGCCCAGGGCGGCGGGACCCGGGTGCGGCCGGACGCCGACCTGCGGCTCGGCGGGCCCGGGGAGGTGTCGGAGCGGCAGGCGGACGCGGTGGCCCACGGCGCCGGCGCGGGGACGGCTGCGAATTCGGACGCGGGTTCGGCAAGAGATACTGCGACGGGCACCGCGACAGCCCCCATCGAAGGCACCGTCGCCAAGGGCACCGCGGCCACGGCCGGACGCGGCGGAGCCACTCCGAACACCGCCGCCACCACTGCCGCCACCGCTGCCGGCCCGGCCGTCATCCGCCGCCAGCACCGCGCGCCCGGCCCGGTCAGCATCCGCTCTCCCGTCGCCGAGGAGGCGGTCACCCAGGTGAGCGACACCATCGGCGCGGTCTCCGGCCGGGCGCTGCTGCCCGCCGAGGTCGAGCTGGCGTCCGGGGTCTTCGGCCGCGGCCTGGATCTGAGCCGGGTCCGGCTGATCCCGACGAAGGTGCTGGAGTACCGCACCGTCGGCAACAACGTCCGCGTCCCGGAGCACTTCACCATCGACGAGCCCTACATGGCCCAGACCCTCATCCACGAGCTGACCCACGTCTGGCAGTACCAGCACGGCGGGACCGACTACCTCTCGCACTCGTTGCAGACCCAGGCGGCCGCCGGGCTGCGCGGCAACCGCGACTACGCCTACGACTACGAGCTGGGGCCGCGGTCCTCGTTCTTCGAGTACACCCCGGAGCAGCAGGCGAGCATCGTCGAGAACTACTTCTCCATGCTGCGCGACCGGACCACGATCTCCGGGCCGCAGGGCCAGATGCGCGACTACTTCTCGAACCATCAGGGGCCGGACGGCTTCCGGCTCCGGCAGGGGCCGGGCGCCCGCTCGTCGGAGATCACCCGGGAGCTGCCGCTGCACGAGCGGGTCATCGCCCAGATGCGCGCGGCGCTGCCGCAGCGGGAGGTGGACCTCCGCCTGCACCGGGCCTCCGAGGTGATGGGGGCGCCCGGTCCGGACTTCCTCCGGGATCCGCAGCGGGACGTGACGCCGGTGAAGCCGCTGCTGGAGCTGCGGTTCTGACAGACAGCGGACAGGAGAGGCCGTAACGAAGCGGACCCGGCGGGATCGCTCCCGCCGGGTCCGCCTCTTTAGCAATCGGCCGGCTTAACCCGCCAACGGCGGGAACGTCTTCAGCAGCGAGGAGTCCACGGTCGCACCGGTCACGAACGCCAGCGGCGCGTAGTGGTACTCCACGCCGTCCGGTGCGACCGGAGCCGGGCCGTCGGGCCCCTGCGGCCACTGCACGTCGCCGGTCACGACCCGGGCCGGGACGTACCACCAGTCGCCGCGCCGATAGGTACCGGTCTGGTTGTCGCCCTGGTCGCCGGTCAGGGTGCTGTCCGGCTGGAACCACACCTGCACGCCGTCCTCGATCGTCAGCCACTGCCCCTCGACCAGCGGCAGGGCGCCGTCCGAGGCGATCACCGGGACGGCGGAGGCCGAGGACCCGCCGCCGGAAGCACCATCGGAGCCGGAGCCGCCACCGGTATTGCCGCCGCAGCCGCCGGACCCGGGCCCCGAACCCGGGGCGATCACCGGCTGGTGGTCCCAGCGTCGCAGGAACGCCGGCTGCGCGAGCTGGCACTGCGCATCGCCGTTCTGCTGGTCCAGGGTCACCAGCAGGTCCGCCTCGTCGATCGCCACCACCTGCCGGATTCGCGGCGAGGACCGGGTCGGGTCGCCGATCGGCAGGTCGTCGGCGATGCGGCCGGCCCAGGCCTCGTCCACGAGCTCGACCCGGTCGCCGACCTCCAGCCCGAGCTTGCCGTCCCGGCCGAGCGTGGTGACCTTGACGACCGCGCCGTTCAGCGATTCGACCGGGAACACCGCCGACCCGTTGTCGCGGGACCATTTGAACGTCGCCCCGGGCAGCGTCCGGACCAGCGGCTCGGCGGCGCCCCGAGTCTTCCCCCCACCGTTCCCGGCGTCGGCGGCCCGCGGATCGGTCGCGGTGTCGAGAATCGTCGGATGCCCGTGCGCCGGCCAGGCCGGGCCCCCGGTGTGCACCTCGATCCGGTACAGCTGGTTCTCCGGTCCCCGGAACAGGTTGTCGGGCGGCAGCGAGCAGGCGTCGGTCGGCGGCACGGTCTGCTGGCGGGCCCGGGCCCGCATCCGGCCGGTCGGCCGCAGCTCCTTCTTGAACGTCTCGAAGGCGGCGAGCACGTCCTTCACCGCCGTGCCGTCCGGCACCGGGTGCGCCGCCACCTGCCAGACCGTCCGCACCCGGACAGCGGTGTCCGGACCGAGGTCGCCGAGCGCGATCTCCCGGATCGCCGGGTCCTGCACCGCGGTGATCAGCCGGTCCCAGACCCGCAGGTAGACCAGGAACGGCAGGTCCGACGGCAGCGCGTCTGCGGTCGCCTGGGGGTCCAGGGCCAGATCGGGCTGGTGCCAGTACGTGGCGGCGTCCTGATCGTTCTCGACCAGGACGCCGTCGACGTAGGCGCGGCCCGCACTGATCGCGAAGTCGTCCTGCGGCTTCTTGCCGGACAGCGCGCTGATCGCGAACCCGGCGCTGTCCCGGGGAGCCGCCGCGGCTCCGATCACGTCGCTCAGCACCGTGCGCAGCCGGCGCAGCTCGATCGTGGCCTGCTCGTTGGCGTCGGCGTCGAGCTGCACCCGGCCCTGCTGCGCCAGCACGGCCGCGTAGTGCTTGCGCCGGTCGAAGGTGACGCGGGAGAAGTCGCCCTGCATGTCGTGTCTCCTGAATCCTGGAATCTGGAAGCTGATGGTCGAGGCGGGAGCGGGAGGAGCGCGCAGCGGCGGACCGGCGGAATCAGGTCACGACGATCACGGCCGCGTCGCACCCGGCCGGCACCGACTCGGCGAGCCGCAGCGTGAGGTTGTCCTCGCGCTGCGGCTGGAACAGGTCGTGGAACACGCCGAGCTCCGAACCGTCGTCGGCGCCGCGCCGGATCGCCTCCGGGCACGACCGCGCCAGCTGCGCGTAGCCCGGCATGCCGTACTGCGCGCTGGTGAAGCGCGGCACCACGGCCTGCGGCTGTCCCGGCGCGGGGTCCGGCGGCAGGCAGTGGTACCGGTGCGGCGTGCGGGAGCCCGGCCCCAGCCAGGTGAAGCGGACGCAGCCGGTCTGCCGGTGGTCGACCCGCAGGTCGCCGTCCACGATCGTGTTCTCCACCAGGCCGACGCCGCTGGTGAGGACGGTGCCGAAGACGGTGGTGCGCCGCGCGTTGAACACCGCGTGGGCCGGCCGGCAGTCCGGCGCGGAGAGCGCGGGCACCGCGGTGCCGACCGCGTCCAGGACGCTGTCGGTCACCCAGATCGCCAGCGGCTCGGTGTGCACCTCGTCGACGTCGACCACGATCGAGCCGACGATGCTACGGTCGATCTCCAGGCAGGCGCCGGTGTCCACGAGCTTGATGCTCGGCTCCTCGGCGTGCTCCGGACGGCACAGCTGGTCCAGCAGCCAGCCCGGCACCAGGGTGCTGTGCCGGATCACCACCTGCCCGACCTGCCCGGTGACCTGCACGCCGCGCCCGGTGATCAGCAGGCCGTCCAGCACCAACCGCGGCGGGACACAGGCGTCGGCGGGGTTCTTGTCGGCGGGGTTCTTGTCGGCGGGTTTCTTGTCGGCGGGTTTCTTGTCGGCGGGTTTCTTGTCGGCGGAGTTCTCGTCGGCGGGGTTCTCATCGGCGCAGTCTCCATCGTCCGCCGCCGGCCCCGTCACATGCAGCGCGTCCGGCCGGTTGCTGGTCCAGTCGACGATCCGCAGCACCGGCCGGGTCCCCTGGGCGGCGCGGATGGTGAGCCGGTCGCCGAAGCCGAGCTCGATCGCCGGGTTCTCCAGGAAGTCGCCCGCGTCGGTGAGCTCGATGACGGCGTCGCGCTTGGCCGGATCGGCGGTCTTGTCCGTCTGCCACTGCTGAAGCGCCGCGCCGAGGCCGTCGAAGTCGTTCCCGGGCGCCTTGCCGACGGTGTAGAACGCCTTCGGGCTGCGCGGATCCAGCGGCCTGATGTACTCGCCGCCGCCGACGTCGTCGCTGAACCCGTAGTGGTAGTCCACCCACACGCCGTCCTCGGGCGCGTGCCGCGGCGAGAAGGCGATCCGCCCCAGCACCGGGTCGATCGCGACCTCGTCGTCCTTCGGCCGGTAGGCCCAGCCGGTCAGGTCGGCCGGGACGATCCGGTTCAGCGGGACCGGGTCGCCGCCGACGTACACGCACAGGCTCTTGCCCGGGCCGTAGTACTGAGCCGTCCGGTCCGCGAACGCCCGGCGGCGGATGAAGGCCGGGACGTTCCCCTCGTCCGCGATGTGCGTCCGCGACGGCTCCGGCACCGGCTTCGTGATCAGCGGCGCGCTGTTCCCCAGGATGCTGAACGTGAAGTGGGCGCCGCTCCGGTCGTCGCAGTACGCCGGGGCGTGGGTCACCGGATACGCGCGCAGCCGCCACACGAACAGCCCGACCTCCGGGATGTCGTACCGGCCCGGAGTCCGGCCGGGCGCGGCGGTGACGCGCCGGACGTCGACCGTGTGCGCCAGCGCGTCGAAGGGCCCGTCGACGCGGTCCAGCGCGTCCCCGTCGCGCAGGTCGGCCGTGCGGCCCCGGGACCGGCGGCGCACGTCGGCCCGCGGGTCGTGGCCGTACAGCCGCACCGCCTGCGTCACCCCGAGCAGGGTCCGGAACTCCACCGCGCGCGCCGGCCAGGCCGCGACGTCCTCGGCCAGGTCCTCCAGCAGCGCGAGGGTGCCTTTGCGGCGGCGGTTGCCGACGGTGTGGGCGACGTCGCGCCGTCCGGCGATCGCGGTCAGCAGCCGGGCGGCGGCTTCGGTGTCGGAGTCCTGCGCGCCGCCGGACAGGGCTTCGGCCGAGCCGGGCAGGACGCGGTATCCGACCAGGTCGCCGAGGTAGGGCGCGACCCAGCTCTGGCAGGTCTCGATGAACCAGTCGTCGTAGAGCTGCTCGATGTCGGCCTCGACGATGTCGGCCTGTTCCTGCACGATGCCGACCAGGGCGCGCAGCGGCCAGCCTTGTTCGGCGTCGCGGCGCCGCACGACGGACGGCAGCAGGTCGTACAAGCGGTCGGCGGTCACGGGATCCTCCGCAGGGTGAGCGCTTCGGGTACGTCGGCGGGTAGTACCGCGATCTGGGCGGGGCGGATCCCGCGGTACACGGTGAGGAGGGTTTCCGGGTCGGGCGAGATGGTGGTGAGCTGGGGGTTGAGGGCGGCGAGCTCGTCCAGGGTCAGGCCGAAGCGCTGGGCGAAGCTGGTGAGGGTGTCGCTGTAGAACGTGGGGTACTCCAGGTGTTCGTAGTGCGCCGCGACGGCTGGCAGGAAGGTCTTGGCCTGGGAGAGGTTGTCCGCCAGTTGGAGCAGTTGCAGCGGGGTGACGTCGCCGGGGACGTCGTCGAAGACGGCGAGGTCGACGTAGTCGACGCCTTCGACGCGTTGGATGGCCGCGATCGCTTCGCTCTGGTAGGCGGGTTGGCCCAGTTGTCTCGCCAGGTAGCCGAATTCGGCGTTCAGGGCGGCGCGGACGGCCGGTTCGACCAGGTCCCAGGAGTAGTCCGGCAGGACCTTGACCCCGGCGTCCATGATGATCAGCCGCTGTTCGCGTTCGGCGACGCGGACCGGGATCGCCGGGTCGCCGAAGTCGGCGAGGGCCTGTTCGAGAGCGGTGAACAGGCCGGACAGCGGCCCGGCCGGGATGTCCCCGACGGTTCCGAACGTCACGTGCACCACTTCGCGGGCGCCGTCGAACAGCTTCGCGGCACTGGCTTTGGCGATGCCGGCGCGGGCCCGGGTGAAGTCCTCGTAGTCCTGGACGGACACCAGCCGGTCCAGGGCGCGCAGCCGCAGCGGGATGACGGCGCGCGCGTCCTCGGGGCCGTCGGCGTCGGTGCCGCCCTGGGCCGGCAGCGGGTTGGTGACGGCTTTCACCCCGAGCGGCCGCGAGCCGAGCTGGTTGATCAGCCCGGCGTCGGTGTTGCCGACCGAGCCCGCGCCGACCCGGTAGGTGGCGGTGACGTTCTGCGAGCCGGTGGGCAGGCGCGCACCGTGGACGCCGTCGCCGAACGCGACGGTCTCGCCGCCGGGCTGCCCGAGCGCGGGGTCGCCGGGGTCGCTGGCGAGCACGTAGTCGTGGCCGGTCGGGGTGGACAGCGCGAGGGCGTCGCTGGGGTGCCAGGCGACGCCGCCCACGCGGACCGTCAGGGTGCTGCCGGCGCCGAGCGGGGTGTCGGCGGCGGTCCAGGTCAGCGGGGTCTGGTCGGTGACCAGGTGCAGGGCGAAGGCCTGGCCGCCCTGGCCGGCGTCGCCGCTGCCGAGGATGTCGGTGCGGGTCTCGCCCTGGGAGGCGGCGACGACGTTGCCGTGGACGGTGACGGTCGGGCGCCGGTAGGTGTAGGCCAGGGCGCCGGCCAGCAGCAGCCGGGTCTGCGGGCCCTGGCCCGGCTGGGGCAGGGCCTCCCCGTCGACGAGGCGGTCCACGCGTTGGCTGACTCCGGCGACCATCGCCAGTTCGGCGCCCTGGACGCCGCTGGTGTGCGGGACGTCGGTGCGTTCGCCGGTGATCAGGACCCAGCGGCCGGGCTTGAGGCCGTCGTAGCAGCGGGCGAGGTCGATCGCGTCGCCGCCGACGTCATCGGTGACGGCCGCGCCGAGCGGGGTGAGGGGTTCGGGCTGGGTCCAGACGCCCGCGCCGGTCTGCAGGGGCCCCTTCGGGGAGTCCTTCGAGGCCAGCGAGGCGGGCAGGGGCTTGTCGAAGTACAGCGCGGTCACGGGCACGGTGGCCAGCGGCGCGGTCTTGGTGGGGTCGGGGTTGGGGACCTTCCACGTGTCCTGGGCGACGTGGTCGGGAAAGAGCACCAGGGTGTTCCCGCCCTCCGCGGTGCCGATGAGGATGGGCTGTCCGGGCACCACGGCGCTGTAGACGGCGTCGAGTTTGATCTCGTACACGCCGTTGCCGGAGCCGGTTCCGCCGGGCCACGGGTTGGTGTCGCTGACCGTCGCTTCGCCGATGGCGGCCTTGAGACGCAGGACGGAGAGTCCGGCCAGCGGCGGCGGATCGGTGACGCGGACGTTGCGCCAGGCCTCGTAGACCTGTCCGAGCCGGCGGTCGGCGGCGGTGAGCAGCCGGGGGTGGGTGTCGGAGTCCGGCTGGAACAGCTGGGCGACCGGGGTGTCCAGGAAGCGGGCGCTGAGCGGCGGCCGGGACGGCGGGCGGCGCAGCGCGGGCAGGATCGGGGTGAGCGCGGCGAGCGCCGCGCCCCGGTCGGGGTCCGGGCAGTGGAAGTCCCGGATCCGCACGAAGCCGGCGCCCGGGGAGCTGTCCCCGCAGACCATGACGGTGGCGAGGGCGCGCAGTCGCGCCATTTCCGGGTCGACGTCGCGGGTGATCCCGGCCGCGACGGTGATGAGCGCCGCGCCGGTGGTGCGGACCGGTCCGAGTCCGGTGTCGAGCCAGCGCGCGAGCGGGCAGCCGGCGTCCCGGGCGGCCAGGGCGATGGTCTCGGCCAGCGCGCTCAGCAGGGGGCTGACCTTGTAGAGGGTCTCGATCGGCGGCGGGGCCGGGGTGCCGCCGAGGAAGTCGATCAGGGGTTGGAGCAGGTCGGCGGTGATCTGCTCGGCCGTCGGGTCGGTGGTCGCGACCACGGCGCCGGCGGCCGCGATCAGGGCGTTGAGCAGGGCCTGGCGCGCGGTGGCGTAGGCGTCCAGCGGGTCCTGGACCGGGGCCAGGGTGACCGAGGTCCGGCCGGCGGTGAAGTCGACGGCGGCGGAGTCCACGGTCCGGGCGCGGTAGGCCGGGACGGTCGGGGCGGTCCCGCTGGGGGCGAACGCGAACAGCAGGCGGTCGCCCTTGCGGAGGTTGGCCGTCGTCCCGTCGACGTCGAGGGCCGGCAGGGTCTCGACGCCGTAGGCGGTGATGTTCGGCGGGTCGGTCGTGCGGACCGCGAGCGTGTTCCATTCCTCGCGGGCGGTCAGGTCCTCGCCGGTCTCGAAGGTCTGGGGCAGCCGGCCGTCGGCGGCCTGGCTCTTGGCGCTGGATCCGGCCGGGATGACGGTGTCGGCGCCGGGATCGAGGGTGTAGGCGAGGTAGGTGTCGGCGGCCAGCGCGGGCCGGGGCCGGTGCCCGACCAGCCGGCCGAGGCGGGTCACGGACCCGGCCTCGGTGGCGCAGCGCAGGTAGCCCTCGTTCGCGATCCGCTCCTGGTAGAAGGTCAGGATGTCGGCGACGACGGCCCAGCAGTCCAGGAGCGCGATGGCCGGGTCGTCCGGGTCGCGGGTGGTCAGCGGGTCCAGTTCGGGGCGGCTCGCCAGCCGGGCCAGCATCGAGGCGCGGAACGAGGCGTGGTCGCCGGCGCGGTAGGCGAGCGCCGGCCGGCCCGGCGGGTTGAAGACGGGTTCGGGCGTCACGGCTTCGACGCCCGCGCAGCATCCGCAGCGGCAGCTCATCGGCCACCCTCCAGGGTCAGGTCCAGGACGCCGTTCTCGGGGCGGGCCGGGTCGTCGTCGAGCTGCGCCACCTCCAGGGCGCCGATCGGCAGGACGCCGGTGGTCAGCGGGTCGTCGAGGGCGCCGGGCAGGGCGGGGCCGCCAGGTCCGCCGGGTCCGCTGAACAGGCGGGCCAGCCGGGTCACCTCGGCGTGCCGGACCCCGGGCACCGACACGGCGGCGGCGACCAGCCGGCTCGACCGCACCGGGTCGCCGAACACCATGGCGTCCGGCGCGAACAGCGTGGCGAAGGCCTTGCGGACCGCGGCTTCGACGTGCGCCGTGAGGTACTCCGGGGCGACGCCGATCCGCAGCGCGAGGTCGAGCGGGACCAGTTCGGCGCCGAACACCGCCAGGTCGTGGCCGACGCGGCGGTAGCGGAACAGGTCGTGGCGGACGGCGTCCAGCAGATAGGTGGGCGCGGTCTCGGTGCCGAACGCCTCGATCGCCACCTGGGCCTCGTACCAGCTGCCGGTCCAGCGCAGGTCGGCGGCGGCCCGGCGGACCTCGGGGGTGAGCGCGGCGACGGCGGCGTAGTCGGCGGCGGTGACCGCGCGCAGCAGCCGGTGGGTGATCTCGACCGGGGCCAGCTGCCGCACCTGGTCGACCGGTTCGGGATCGACGCCGCCGGCGGCGGGCAGCGGGTTGCGCACCGCCTGGATGGCCCCTTGGCGGGTGGAGCAGAACACGATGAGGCTGATCGCTTCGGCGCCGACGTTGCCGGTGCGTCCGTTGCCCACGCGGTAGCGCGCCTGCGCCTGGACCCCGGGAGCGTCGGCGGCCGGGAAGGCGGCGCCGTTGCGGCCGTCGCCGAACCGCAGCCACAGGACTCCGTCGTCGTCGGTCTCGCCGACGAAGGCGCGGTCGCCCGGGCCGCTGTCGAGCAGGTCGCGCAACGGCAACCAGTCGTGGCCGTCCTGGTCGGTCAGGCGGACGGCGGGCAGGGCCGCGCGCGGATCCTGCGCGGTCGCCCCGGACGCCGGTCCCCGGAACGCCGGGCTGTCCTCCCGCAGCGCGGTGCGCTCCGGCTCGCCCCAGCTCTGCCCGATCTCCCAGCCCTCGGCGTCGAAGCGCAGGACGTAGCCGGCGCGCGCCCGGCGCACCAGGTCGGTCCAGCGCGCGAGTTTGGCCGCCAGCAGTTCGTCGAACCGGGCCAGCAGGGTGCGCAGCGCCTGGTCCGGCTGGGTGTCGAGCTGGAACCGGGTGAGGACGTCCGCGCCGAAGACGGTGGCCAGGTAGGCGCGGTCGTCAGGGTCGAGCGTGCCGGGCGCGGGCGCGGGTGCGGACCTGGGCGTGGATCTGGGCGTGGGTGCGGACGTGGGTGCGGACCCGGGTGCGGACCCGGGTGCGGACACCGTGCCCAGGCTCCGCCAGATCGCGGTGATCCGGGCGCGGGCCCGGGCCGGCAGCCCGAGCAGCCACGCGGCCTGGGCCGTGGCGACGGTCTCCGCGGCCGGGAAAGGCGTGCTCTGCGATACCGGCCACTTCCGCAGCGCCGGCGCGAAACGCAGCGGGAGCGGCGGATACGCCGGGCGGGCGTCGACCGGATCGTCGTCGGGGCAGCCGAAGCAGGACGGCGGCGGGCAGCCGGACTCCCGGGGCGGCGCCTCGGGGACGTCGATCGGCTCCGGCGGCTGGAGGCACCAGTCGATGGCCTGGCCGTGCTCCACGAGGACCACGTTGCCGCGCGCGACCCCGACTTCCAGGTCGGCGCAGCGGGGTCCGCCTTTGCTGGTCACGCACAGCGGGAAGGCCAGGGCGTCCTCACGGGCCCAGGCGACGCGCAGGATCGGCTGCTCGTAGAGACGGTCCACGTCCGGGGTCACGGAGGTCAGCCGCACGGCCTGCCGGTGGGTGCGGTCGGCGTCGGCGGCCTCGCCGGTCCGGGCGCCGAGGATCTCCTCGAACACGACGACGTCGCCGGGCCGCAGACGCAGGATCCGTTGAGAGGGGTCGCAGCCGGGCGCGCCGTCGACGAACACCGCGTCGGTCGTCCCGGCCGGCAGGCAGCACTCGGCGTCGCCCCACGTCCACAGATGGATCGTGCTGTGCTCCCGATACAGCTCGACGTCCTCGGCGACCACGGGTTCGAACACCTGGTACGGCGGCAGGTTCCGCCGCCCCAGCTCCGTGCCGAGCACCGCCGGAGCGCCGCCGGGCAGCGCGCTCGGCGGCAGCGTCGCGAACCGGAAGTCGCCGGCCGGGAGCGTCAGGTCCTCGTCGGTCTCCAGGCAGACCCAGGCGCGCGCCGTGCAGCCGTCGTGCATGGCGTAGTCGACCAGCCGCGCGTGGCGCCGCACCGAGGTGCGCAGCCGCGCGGTGTCCAGGTAGGCCTCGGTGGCCACCGCGTCCTGCCGGTAGCTGAGCCGGTCGCCTTCGTAGGCGAGCAGCTCGACCAGGGCGATCCCCAGGTCCGGCACATGCCGCTCGACCCAGTCCGGCACGGTGAGGCTGAGCCGGTCCAGCAGCAGCTGGCGGAAGCTGTCGTAGTCCTTGGCGAGGTAGTCGATCTCGACGGCCGCGCCGTCCGCCGGCGCGCAGCCGGTGCCCGCGGAGCAGCACGCCTGCGCGCAGTCGAGTCCCGCGCACTCCGGCCGGAAGCTGAAGTCCACGCTGTCGTAGCGGGGGTCGAAGCCCGGATAGGGATCGGTTCCCGGGCCGCCGAGCGGATCGGCCGCCACCACGCTCAGCCGGTACGCCGACAGGTCGCCCCACCGGTCCACGGTGAGCTCCATACGGCTCTCCAGCTGCGGATCGACCGCGGTCGACCGCGAGGCCGTCAGGACCTTGACACCGGTGACCCGGCGGCCGCCGTCGACGCGGAAGTTCGCCGGTCCCAGGCCCTCGGGCGCCGGGCCCAGGAAGCTGACGGTGAGCCGCCGGCTGCCGTCGGCGTCCTCGACCGTGTCCACGCTGTCCAGCCCGAACAGGCCGCTGTGCCGCACCTTGACCCGGCGCAGCTCGTCGGCGCACGTCATTGCGCCACGCTCCCCTCGATGACGTCGGTGCGCACCTCGCCGGTGGCCACGAGCAGGTACCGCACCTCGATCCGCAGCGTGCTGTCCTCGGCCTCGACCTGGAGCGAGTCGACGACGATCACGTCGCCGAGCCAGCGGTGCAGCGCCCCGGCGGCGGAGACCTGGAGCGCCGCGGCCAGCTCCACGCTGTCGGGTTCGAAGACCAGGTCGAGCAGGCCGCAGCCGAAGTCGGGGCGGTTCACCCGCTCCCCCGGCGTGGTGAACAGCACCTGCTCGATCATCTGCCGGACGTGGTCCGGGTAGGCGGCGGCCGCGGTGCGGCCCCGGGCGTCGATGCGGAAGGGGAAGTCGATGTCCGTCCTGGCCATCCCGTGCACTCCGTTCACCGCGCCGCGACCGACAGCTGCATCGCCACCACCAGCGGCGGCACCGGGGTGGCCGAGCCCACGCAGGACCCGCCGCCGGGCACCGGCGGGGGCAGCGGCGGCGGCGCCTGGGTGAGCAGCGGCTGGTTGTGGATCAAGACGTTCGGGCTGATGTTCAGCCAGGTGACCGTCAGGCACGGCGGCGTCGCGGCGCAGCCGGCGACGGTCATCTGGTTGCCCGTGGTGACCAGCGGCGCCGAGGGGCTGCCGACGAACACCGAGGGCGGGCCGGCCGGGACGATCGTCACCAGCCCGCCGTGCGGACAGTGCATCTCCATGCCGATGTGCAGAGCCAGACCGGGCATCGCTCCCCCTCTATTCCAGGACCGTCAGGGCGCCGTTGTTGATGATCACCGAAGTGCCGGCCAGCCGGATGCTGGCCAGCCCGGGGCCGCAGGACAGCTCGATCCCGGCCTCGCTGAGCTTGATGTAGGGGCCGGCCTGGCCCCGCAGTTGCAGCCGGATCCCGCCGGTGGGCTCGGAGGCGTCGGTGAGCAGCACGTAGTTGCCGCCCGGGGTGCTGAGCACCACCTGCGGCACCTCCGGCGGCACCATCGAGGCCACCGGCGGCTGCTCGATCGTGCCGCCGCGCCAGAACCCGGTCCACACCGCCCGGTTGACGTCGCCGTCCTCGAACTTGATCCAGACCCCGGAGTTCACCATCGGCACCACGTGCATGCCGGCGAGCGCGTACTGCGGGATGGCCCAGATGCACGGATCGTCGCCGAGGACGTCGTCGACCCGGACCATGATCCGGTTCTGCTGCATCGGGTCGAAGTTCGACACCACCACGCCGCGGTAGAGGTCCTTGAAGTCCGGTGCGCGGTCCGCGTCGGCCGCTGTCATGGGATCACCCGATCGGAGAAGGGGACGAAGCCGTCCCGGGCCAGACTGAAGTCCTGCTTGTACTCGCCGCGCCGGATCTCGTGGGTGACGCTGCGCACGTAGTAGAAGCCGTCGTAGGCCGGTCCGGCGCCCCGCACGCCGACGATCCCGCGCGGCGCCAGCACCCGTCCGTAGCGCAGCACGTCCAGCCGGCCCTGCCCGGTGACGCAGTCGGCCGAGGCGGCGGTCACGCTCACCGCCTTCAGCATCGCGTCCGGGAGCGAGCGGTCGGTCAGCTTCACGATCGGCTGCTGGCGCAGCGCCACCGCCGGCCGCACCGCCAGCGGCGGTTTCAGCAGGCTGACGCTCGGCACCGGCACGTCGATGCCCAGCTTGGTGGTCGGCTCGGTCACCCGCACCGTGTACTGGGTCCGGGCCAGGCCGTCGAAGCTGAACGACAGCGACTCGACGTTGTCCGCCGGGCCGGAGTTCACGGTCAGCGCCGGCTGCGGCACGCCGACCCGGATCTCCGGGCCCCAGTAGCCGATGCTGGCGCCCGGCACCGGGCCGGGGACCAGGTAGAACGCGTAGCCGACCTCGTCGGCGAGGCTGCGCACGTACTCCAGGTCGGTGGCGGACTGCACCGGGATCTGGTCCAGCGGGTTCGGCACGGTGAACACCACCGGCGGGATCGCGGCCGGCACGATGCCGTACTTCACGTACTTCAGCAGCACCGTCATGACCCGGACGTTGTGCGGCATCGCCGGGTAGCAGGCGTGCTCGGTGCGCAGGTCCATCAGCAGCGTCAGGTCCTCGCCGGTGACGGTCAGCGTCGAGGAGCCCGGCGTCGGGCTCGGGCTGAGCTCGTGCCGGGTGATCACGCCGTCGATCAGCACCTCCGGCACCCCGGACACGATCGCCGTCACGATCACCCGCCGCGGCGGGTCCAGCAGCCCGGCCGGCAGCAGCGCCTGGGTGATCACCGACTGCTTGCTCACCGCGAAGGTCAGCTGGAACCCGCTGCGGGACCCGGCGCTCGCGGTCACCTGCACCGACTGCAACGCGTCCACCAGCGGCTGCGGCGCGGGCGCGGTGACCACGTCGCCGAGCTGGAGCAGCAGCTGGATGCTCCTAGCCATGCGCGGCCCCCGGCATCCCGGGCAGGCCCGACATCCCCGAAGGGCCCGCGCCCGGCGCGCCCAGCGCCGCCGCGTTCGCGCCCAGCGAGGCCGGGAGCGTGATCCGCAGCCGCCGCCCGGGCACCGCGAGCACGCCGGGATCGACGGCCCGGTTCGCGTCGGCGAGCTGCCAGGCCAGCTCGGCCGCGCCCAGTTCGGTGAACGCGATGGTGTCCAGCCGCTCCCCCGGCACCACCGCGTGCTCGCGCAGCAGCGTCAGGTCCTCCGGCTTGGGCACGAACCGCCGCCGGACGTAGGTCACGGACCGTCCGTCCGGCAGCTGCGCGGTGGCCGTCGGCAACCCCCAGTACCGGCTGGTGATCGTGAACACGGCAGACTCCTTTCGGCTCAGACCCGGGGCGTGCCCAGGCTGGAGATCGGGTTGCTGACGGCCTGGGCGAACGCCTCCTTGCGGCCCTGGTAGGTGAGGTAGAGGACGCCGCCGTGGTGGGTGTGTCCGAGGTCGTCGACGGTCAGCACCCGCACGCCCACACTGACCTTGGCCCGCACCGGGTCCAGCGCCTGGTCGAAGAACTCCTCGACCACGCTGAACTCGGTGATCTGCACCGGCACCACCCGCTTGGGGCCCAGCACCAGCACGGTCAGCGGCGACTCGGCCGGCGCGACCTCCAGCACCCCGGCCCCGGCCAGCGCGTTCTCGTACTGCAAGGCGGCGACCGTCGGATACATGCTGAGTTCGAGCGCCGACAGCACCGGATACAGCCCGTCGGGATACTTGTCCGGCTCGGCGGTCGCGTCGAACTCGGCGTCGAACTTGAACGACTCGTGCGCCGGTCCTTTGAGGCGCAGGGCTTCCAGACGGTCGCCGGGCTCCTTGCCGATGCCCTGCGGCGTCAGGGTGCGGGTGAGGGTGTCGGGGTTGTACTGGAACGGGATCGTCTTGCGGACGGTGCCCAGGGCCGGATCGACGAACACGAAGCCGCCGCGGACGGGGATGAGGGATTCGGGGAACGCGCTCATTCGGGGTTCCTGCCGATCGGGGAGGTGGTCGGGGCGGGCTGTGCGGTCGGCGAGGGCTGTGAAACGGGCACGGTCATGGCTTGCTCCCGGCCGAGGACTTCGTGCTCTGCTGCTCGAAGGAGGCGCTCAGGTCGTCCTCGATGAGGGGGGAGGACCCGACCAGGTCGCCGTCGAGGTCGTACAGCGGGTATCCGGCAGCGATCTGGACCCGCCAATGGCCACCGGACCTGGACAGCGGGGTGATGCTCACCACGGCGATGCGGGCATTGCCGGCGGCGTTCCTGAGCACGAGATAGCCCTTCGCCGGGGCCGGCGGCTTCCAGTCCGCCGGGGTGCTGAACGCGGAGCGACCGCCCGCCGGGATGTTCTGGCTCTTGAGGAACACCGCCAGCTGCCGGGCCAGGGCCGGGTTCTTCGCCGGAGTCGGCGCCGCCTGTCCGGCGGCGGACTTGCCGGCCGGACCGGGGCCGGCGGCGGCTTTGCCCTGGTTTTTGGCCTGGTCTTTCCCCTGTCCCTTCGGCTGGTCCTTCGGCCGGCCCGCTGCCTGCTCGGTTGCCGCATCGGTCCCCTGCTGTCCGGCCGCCTTCTTGCGGCGGGACGGAAGCTGCGGCAGCGCCTTCTGCAGCGAGGCCACCACGTCGTCGATCGTCTTGTCCTTCGCCGGGACCACATGGGCCGCGATCTCGGCGACGTCGGCCTCGGTAAGCGGTGGCTGGATCGCCGCGATCGCCGCCGACAGCTTCGCGACCGCCACCGCGTCCAGGCGGGGCCCGTCCTCGCCGCCGGTCAGGGCCTTGATGACGGCCTGGGTGTCGGCGGGCTTCGCGGCCAGGGCGTCGGCCGCCGCCGGGTCGGCCTGGCTCGGCGCGGTGCCCGCGGCCCCGCCGCCGCGGGCCTTCGCCTCGGCCAGCTGGCGCTTCAGGTTCTCGGCGAGGATCGGGTAGTTCGGCAGCCCTTGGCGGTTCGCGTCGGACACCTGGATCAGTTCGTGGATCTCTTCCTCGGTGAACTCGTCGCTGTGCGCGGCGATCTCCTTGATCAGCTGGTTGGCCAGCTCCTGCTGGACCTTCGTGCCGCCGCCGCCCTTGGCGGCGGTGCGCAGCGCCTCGGCCAGCGCGGGGTTGTTCTTGATCGCCGCCTTGACGTCGTCGGGAACCGGGTTCCCGTGGTCGGCGGCGGACTTGAAGAAGGTCTCCAGGGGATCCTCACCCTCCAGACCGACATGGGCCTCGGCGCCCTCGGCGATGAGGACGATCGACACGATCACGGTGGCGTAGGCGAGGACCCGGCCGCCGATGATCTTCTTCAGGCTCTGCTTGGCCGCGGCACCGCCGAAGGCCACGGCGAGCGAGGTCGCCAGCACCACGAGCGCGGCGATCGGCAGCACCTCGTCCGGCTTCGGGGCCGGGGTCGGGCTCGGCTTCGGCCGCGGGCGGATCGGGATGGGCGGCGAGAGGGGCCGCTCGCCCGGGCCGCGGTCCGGGGCGGGGTTCGGGTTCGGGTTCGGGTCCGGGTCCGGTTTCGGCGCGGGCTTGGGGTCGGGCTTGGGTTCCGGCTTGGGCTCGGGCTGGGGGTCCGGCTTCGGATCCGGCTTGGGCTCGGGCTTCGGCTCGGGCTTGACCTCGGGCTTGACCTCCGGCTCGCCTTCCGGCTCGGTCTCGGGCCTGGTGTCCTTGGCCCGCTCCGGCTGCCGCTGCTCGTTCGGGTCGAAGACGGGCGGCGGCCGGTCCCGCTCCTTCTCGCGCTGCTTCTCCCGCTCCTTCTTGTCCTCCTTCTCGTCGTCCTTCTTGCGGCACTTGCACTTCTTGTACAGCTGCGACCACGGCGGCTGGCAGAAGTAGAGATACAGCCCCGGCTCCCCGAGCCGGGTGAACAGCATCTGCGCCATGCACTCCGGGTCGACCGCGTTCGGGTTGGGGAAGAACGTCGGCGGCACGTCCAGCGTCAGCAGCTCGAACGTCGAGTTCGGGTACGCGTTCCGGATGATCGGCTCGACCGTCTTGAGCTTGGCCTCGCCGTCGCTGCGGCCCTTGTCGTTGTCCGGCTTGATCTCCCCGATCGCCAGGCCGGTCGGCGTCGCCAGGACGATGTCGGGCCGGATGTCGCCCAGCAGCGAGCTGATCGCCAGCTCCAGGTGGAGCGAGAGCCGGTACTTGGCGCCGTGCTTGGCCAGCAGCGCCGCGCCGATCAGGCGGTGCGCCTCGTTGCCGATGTTCAGGTAGCGCTGCTCCGGCGGGTCCTGGCGGCACACGCCGCATCCGCCGTTCGCCTCCCGCTGCACCCGCATCGCCGAGGTCCGCCCGGAGATCGCGATCGGGGCCGGTTCCCCGGCCAGGACCCGGTCCGCGGTCCGGTCCGCCTCCCGCTCCTCGGCGGTGTCCGGGGCCCCGACCTCCAGCTTCGTGGCCAGGCCCGCCACGCCGTTCTGCTGCTGCACGGTGTGCGTCAGCTCGTGGGCCAGCAGCCGGAGACCGTCAGAGGTGCCCGGGGCGTAGGTCCCGCTGCCGAAGACGATGTGGCTGCCGACGGTGTAGGCGCGGGCTTGGACGGCTGCCGCGGAGGCGGCCGCACGGCTGTCGGTGTGGACGCGCACGCCGCTGAAATCCCGGCCGAAGCGCGGTTCGAGCATCCGGCGTGCGCCGCTGTCCAGCGGTGCGCCGGACGAGCCGAGCACCTCGTGGACGATCGCGGGGGCGAACGCCGGTCCGGCGGAGGTCGCGCTGCGCTGGAGGCCGCCGTGTTCGTCCTCGTTGTCGCAGGCGCAGGGGACGCCGCCGCAGCGTTGCAGGATCCCGCCGAGTCCGGACTCGAACCCGAATCCGGACTCGGGCCCGGAGGCCGACTGCTTGCGCGCCAGGCCGGCGGCGTCGGTCGCCGCTTCGGCCTGGGGCGCCGCGGGCTCGGCGCGGGCGACGCGCTGGTGGGTCATGGGGTCCGCCCCCTGCCTGCGGGCGGCGAGGACGGCGCGAGACCGGCGATGCGAGCGACTCCGCCGAACACCGCGCGCGCGATCCCGGTGCCGATGCCCGTCGCGCTGTCGGCAGCGTGGTCGCTCGTGGCTCGGCTGTCGGGCGCGGGGGCGCGGACGCCGAGTCGGCGTCGCCGGGCGTCCTGCCAGGTCGCGTTGCCTGCGTCGGAGGCCAGCCGTTCCAGCTCGGCCGCCAACGCGACCTGGATGTCAGCGGCCTGGCGCGGATCGGCGACGCCGTCCAGGAGCACGCGCTCGATGTGCAGCTCGATCCTCACGCGGTCGGGGCTCCTTCCAGCGGGTCCGGCATACTCGCGGCAGTCGCTGCACTGGCAGCGGTCGCCGCTGTCGGAGCAGTCGGAGCTGTCGGAGCTGTCGGAGTAGTCGGAGTAGTCGGAGCCGTCGGGTCGGCCGCGGCGCCGTCCCACACGAACGCCCGCTCCGGCACCGGCAGCTCCAGCTTCTGGAACTCGCCGCGAGCCGCCGACAACACGTGCGGCATCCCGATCGGGGCATCCGCCGCGGCTGCCAGGAACGCCGCGTTGAGCGCGATGTTGCGGATCATGCCGCCGCTGGTCTGAAGCCGAGCGAGCCGGTCCAGGTCCAGGTCGCCGCGCGGCGCCGCCGCCGGGAACGACTTCTCCCAGATCGCGCGGCGGTGCTCGACACCGGGGAACTCGAACTCGACGACAAAGCGCAGCCGGCGAAGGAACGCGTCGTCCAGCGCCGAGCGCAGGTTGGTCGCCAGCACCGCCAGCCCGCGATAGGCCTCCATGCGCTGCAACAGATAGTTGACCTCGATGTTGGCGTAGCGGTCGTGCGAGTCCTTGACCTCGCTGCGCTTGCCGAACAGGGCGTCGGCCTCGTCGAAGAACAGGATCGCGCCGCCGCCCTCGGCGGCGTCGAAGACCCGGCGCAGGTTCTTCTCCGTCTCGCCGATGTACTTGCTCACCACCGCCGACAGGTCGATCCGGTAGAGGTCCAGGTCCAGCTCGTGGGCCAGGACCTCGGCCGCCATCGTCTTGCCCGAGCCGCTGGGCCCGGCGAACAGCGCCGCCACGCCCAGCCCGCGGGTGACGCGCTCGGCGAAGCCCCAGGTCTCGTAGACCTTGGTGCGGTGCGCCAGCTGCGCGGCGATCTGTTCCAGCGTCCTGAGTCCCTCGGGCGGCAGCACGATGTCGTCCCACGTGACCTCGGCCGGCAGCCGCTGCGCCATCGCGTCGAGCCGGGGCCGGGTCCGCATCCGGCAGGCCCGCCAGGCCGCCGCCGGATCGCCGCCGGAGGCCGCGGCGGCGCGACGGATGGCCGGCAGGTCCACGCCGAACTGCGCGGCCAGGCCGTCGGCCTGCGGACCGGGCCCGAAAGCGGCGCGCCAGGCCTCGGCGCGCTCGGCGGGGGTCGGCGCGGCGACGTCGAGCGTGACCGAGGCGCGGCCCAGGTCCGGCCAGCTCTCGCGGGCGGCCAGCACGCACATGCCGCCGGCCCGGGACAGGAAGCGCCCCGGACGGGCCTCGCCCGGGACGGTGTCGGCGACGTCCAGGTACAGCGCCAACGGCAGCAGGGCCGATTCGCGCCGCCACAGCCGGGCCAGGTCGTCCAGGGCCGCCGGATCCGACGGCAGCACCCCGGCCGCGAGCCGGAACGCGGTCAGCCCGCTGTCGGCCGCGGCGCGCGCCGTCACCAGCTGCTTGGCCGCGTCGTCGGGGCCGACCAGCTGGACCACCGGCTCGCCGGCCTGCAGCCAGGTGGCGGTGATGTCGTCGGCGACCGCGCGCTGCGACGGCGGCACGTCCTCGGGCGCCACCGGGTCGAGCGGGTCCACCAGCGGGGCCAGCCGGCCGTCGAGGTGGTTCAGGCCCTTGATGCGGTGGACGATCCGCTCGTCGGCGTGCAGCGCGGCGCCGACCAGGCCGTGGCCGGGCCGCGGGGTGATCTCGACCAGGCGCCAGTGGCGCAGGGCGCCGCCGGGCGACAGGACGTCCCAGGCCGGATCCGGCAGGACCGACAGGGCGAGGCCGAAGGTGGGGAACGTCAGGTGCGGGTCGCCCTGGGCGTCGGCGCAGAGCCCGGCGACGGCCGGGTCCAGCTCCATGGCCGCGCAGAGCAGCAGCGTGTCGCGGGCGAAGCGGGAAAGGCCGAGGCGCTCGGCGAGGTCGACGAGGGACGGCCGGGGGGACACCGATTCGGCGGCGCGGACGGCTTGTTCGGCCGCGGCGAGTTCTTCGGGGGCCACGGCGAGGTGGGTGGTGGGGTCGGGGTGGTGGTCGTGGTCTGGGTCGGGGTCGGGGTCGTCGATGGCGCCGGCGAACGTGGGGAGCCCCGACGGCCGCGGCGGCTCAGGACGGCGGAGGAACCAGCTTCGAGCCGGTCGGTCGGGTTCGGCCGCGAATGAAGGTTCTGTTTCGAGCTCGGGCACCCGGCGCTCCGGGGCCGGGGCCCTGGTCGCGACACCGTAGGCCGCCTGCCGAAGCACCAAGCGCAGCCACTCCAGCGACGCCGCCAGGAATCGCGCGTCGGCGTCCTCCTGCGCCCGGACACCGCCTGAGCCGGTGAAGGTGCCGAAGCCGTCAGCGTCGTCAGCGTCGTCGAAGTTCTCGAAGTCGTCGAACCCGTCGGCGTCGTCGGCCGGCGGAACAGGGTGCAGACCGAGCATCAGATCACCGTCACCGCTTGAGTCGGGTCGAAGACCGGCCGCGGCCCGGACCGGTCGATCAGGAGGCTGTCGACGCCGCCGACGCGCAGCCGGATCAGGTGTTCGCCCGGCGTGGCGTCCGGCACGGTGAACCGCAGGTGCGTCCCGGCCCCGAGCGGATCGGGCGCGACGGCGCGGCCGTCGAAGATCAGGAACACCGGCTGCCCGGACAGCGCCGCGGGGGTGTAGACGACGTCGACGACCGCGCTGCCGTCGGCGGCGCGCGAGACCGAGGCCGGCAGGCTGGTGATGGTCGGCGCGACCGGCAGCGCCGTCTCGTTCGTGACGGTGACGACCTGGCGCGGCGTCCCGTCCTCGACGACGGTGCCGGTCAGCTCCAGCCCGGCCGACCACAGCCCGGCCGGGATCCCGGCCGCGCCGAGCGTGAACCGGGCCTCGTCCGGGGTCAGCGCGCCGGCCGGCACCGGCACCAGGACCGGGTCCGCCAGCAGCGGATGGCTGAGCCGCACCCGGGCGGAGTCGGCCGCCAGCCCGCTGCCGCGTAGCACGACCTGCTCGCCGAGCCGGGCCGCCGGCTGGTTGAGCGGCGGCACGGCGGCGTCCAGGACCGGCAGCCCGAGCGGCACCGCGCCGAGCGCGGCCGGACCCCGGTCGTCCCGTCCGCGCCGCAGCACCGGGACCGGGGCCTTCGGCACGCGATGGCTGTCGATCAGCACCGCGCGCACCTCGTAGGCCACCGACATCCGGTACGGCGTCTGGAACGCCGACCACAGCGAGTAGATGTCCTTCTCCCCCAGCGGCTGCCAGGTGATCCGGATCCGGTCGAGCTGCTCGGCGGCGTTGCTGTCCGGCGCGAACGCGCTCAGCTCGCCCCGCTGGAGCACCGGGTTGTCGTTGAGCACCCGGACGGCCCGGGCCAGCATCTTGTGCGCGACGCTGTCGGGGTCGCGCCGTACAAAAGGGGTGAGGAGGTAGTGCAGCACCAGCGGGAACGGCTGGTCCCCGGTCTCGCCGGGCGCCAGGTCCAGCCGGTCGGCGTTGCGCAGATCGCCGTCGACGTCGGCCTGGAACAGGTACAGGTTCACCAGCTTGTCGGCACCGCCGGCGGCCAGCTCGTTCGGCGGCTTGGTGTCCACCCCGGCGCCGCCGATGTCGGCCAGCGCACCGAGGATCAGACCACTGAGAGTCTTGGTGACGGCCGCGATCACGTTCTCGTCGCTCATCGGCGCTCCCCTCCCGATCGGCCGCGCAGGTAGTCCTCCAGGCTCAGCACCGGTCGCCGGTCGGAGCGGTCCTGGCGGTCCTGGCGTTGGTTCTGCTGGCTCTGCTGGTGCGGCGACCGGCCCGGGGCGGCGGATTCGCGGGCCGCGACGACTTCGACGGTGCCGATGGTGATGCGGACGGTCGGCTCGGCGGCCCGGGCGCCGGCGCCGGATCCGGCGCGGTTGCGGGTGGTGGAGGGTGGTGGTGCGGGGGTGCCGGGTGCGGGGAAGGCCGGGGCCGGGGTGGGGGCGAGCGGCTGCACCGGGTGGTCGCGCAGGGGTCTGGGACTTTGGGGTGTCGGGCTGGGGGTGGGGGCGGTTGATGCGTGCGCTGCTGTTGCTGCGGCTGCTGCGGCTGCTGCGGTCGATTGAGTCGATGCGGCCGATGCGGTCGCCGAGTGGTCGTGGTCCGCGTCCGCGGATCCCGCTGTGGCGGCGGCCGAGCGGATGCTTTCGGCTGACCTGGATCGCCCGGTCTGCGCGGCCGAGGCGGCTGGATCGGTGTCCATGGCCTCGGCTGCGGAGCGTGCCTGTGCGCTGCGGTGGGTCTGCGGGGAGAAGGCGGCGTTCGAGGGCAGGTGGCGGGCGTCGGCCTCGGGTGGGAAGGCGCGTGCGGAGAGCAGACGGCCTGGGATTTCGAAGTCCAGGCCGGCTGGATCGCCGGAGGCGGTGGTCGGGTCCGGTGCTCCGAAGGCGGTGCTTGGGGAGGATGCGAGCATCGTGCCGGGGTGGTGGGCGCCGGCCTGGGTGCTGCCGAGGTGCCAGGGTTCGTACAGTGAGCGGATCAGGGGGCGGATTGGCTGTGCGGTGGTGTTTGCGCTGGCGCTTGCACCTGCGCCTGCGCTTGTGCCGCCGCTGACGCCGCTGACGCCGCTGCCGCCACCGCCGAGCAACCTGCCTACGAAGTCGTTCATCCCGCCACCAGCTCCAAGTAGCACTGCCGTCGTGTCGGTCCCACCGCGAGCACCTCGTCCTCGGACCAGCCGTAGGCCGCGGCCAGGGTGTGCACGTCGTGCACGAGCCGGCGCGCGTACGCGTCCACCTCCGCCCACAGGTGCGCGGCGGCGTCGAAGGCCGCGCTCCAGCGGTGGCCGCAGTCCGCGCAGTCCAGGTCCAGGCGGACGTCGGCCTGCGGGTCCTGCTCCGCCAGGGTGCGGGCCAAGGCGTCGAGCACATCGGGCGGCAGGTCTCCGGCGGCCACCGGCTCCCCGTCGCGAGTCGCCGCGGTGACGGTCCGCTCCAGCAACCGCCGTCCCGCGTCCGGGCCGGACTTCGCCCTCCCGGCCCCGACGGCGATGAGGTCCCCGCTGGTGATCAAGCGAAACGCCACCTCGAACCCGTTCACCCGCACGTGGCGGACCGGCTCCACCACCGCACCGACACCCAGCTCGGCCACCGGCACCTCCAGCTCCAACTCCTGCTGACAAGCCGGACAGACAACAACGCACCCGAACACACCGCCGAAGCACTGCCGCCGCAACGCCAGCACGAACCCCTCCCGCACCCCGACCGCCAACCCGGACGCACCCCCCGGATCAGCACCACCGGCAACCGCCAGCAACAAAGCCCGCCGGACCGGATCCAACCCCCGACCGGCCTCCCACAACGCCAACAGACCGGCCTCGGTGAGCAACGGCGGAGATGCGTTGGACGGCACCGACAACTCAGCAGCCGGCGAAACCAGCGCCTCATCAGCCAGCGCGCACGGCTCGACCGCCGACTCCGACAACCCAGCAGCTGGCGAAGCAAGCACCTCATCAGCCAGCACCCGCGCCTCGGCCACCGGCCGCCCCGACAGCCCAGCGTCCGGCAAACCCAGCACCTCGCCAACCGGCGGCAACGGCCTGGCAGGCAGTGCGTGCGCCTCGCCCACCAACAGCGCACCCGTCCCGCTCGCCACCAAGTCCGCCGCCTCCCCGGCGGGCGGCGCCGGAACCGGCGCCGCTGCTCCTCCCGTCGTCATCCTCAGGCCGGGTCCTCGAACCCGGTCTCCGGCGGCTCGGGCAGGTCCTCGCGCACCCAGCCCTCGTTCTCCAGCCTGATGTGCTGGATGGCCACCGCGTTGGCGTTGGCGTCGAAGTCGGAGACCGGCTGGTACTCCGACACCCAGCAGTTGAAGACCTGGTAGGACAGCACCTTCTGTCCCGCCTCGTTGAAGGCGTCGACGATGATGTCGCGGCGGAAGTCCTTCAGTGAGGACTCCAGGCCGCTGCCGGAGTTCTGGTAGCTCCAGACCCGGTTGGCCCACTGCTCGAAGATCTTGTCGGTGGTGACGCCGCGCTCCAGTGTGATCGGGTCGTACTCGGTGCGGCCGGGCAGTTTGAAGCTGGTCGAGGGGTCGCCGCCGCTGCGGTGCTTGATCACCTCGGTGCTGCGCTTGAAGCCGGAGACCTTGCTGACCCCGGCGATGTAGTCCGTGCCGTCGCCGAACTTCACCCGGAACCGGAAGTTCTTGAACGGGTCGCGGCGCTTCGTCTTGCTGTCGACCATGGGACACCCCTTCTCAGACCTGGATCTGGCCGGCGAGCTGCTGGATATGGATGATCACGAACTCCGCCGGCTTGAGCGGGGCGAATCCGACCTGGATGTTGACGATCCCGCGGTCGATGTCGTTCTGCGGGTTGTTGGTGGCGTCGCACACCACCTGGTACGCCTCGCGCGGCGTGCGGCCCTGGAACGCGCCCTGCCGGAACAGGTTGTTCATGAACGCCCCGACGTTGAGCCGGATCGAGGACCACAGCGGCTCGTCGTTCGGTTCGAACACCACCCACTGGGTGCCGCGGAACAGGCTCTCCTCGATGAACAGCGCCAGCCGCCGCACCGGCACGTAGCGCCACTCGCCGTCGGGCTCGAAGTCGGCGCCCTTCATCGTCCGCGCGCCCCACACCACGTTCCCGACCACCGGCCGCTGCCGCAGGCAGTTGACGCTCAGCGGGTTCAGGATCCCGTTCTCCAGGTCCGTCATCGGCAGCGCCGGGGCCAGCACCCCGTTCATCCCGGTCGCGGTCCCGGCCGGCGCCTTCCACACCCCGCGCGCCACGTCGGTGCGCGCCCACACGCCCGCGACCACGCCGCACGCCGGGAAGTCCCGCACCTGGTTCCCGAGCTTGGGATCGGCCAGGTTCACCCGCGGGAAGTACACGGCGGCGTTCTTGGCCACGTCCCCGGTCAGCGGCAGTCCGGCGCCGCCGGGCGCGGCCGCCTTGGCCACGTCGGAGATCTTGGCCCAGCCGTCCGGCGGATCGACGATCAGCATCGCGCGCCGGTCCAGGCACAGCTTCGCGGCCTGGGCCAGCACCCCGGCCGGGTGGTCGCCGTCGCCGAGCTGCCCGGCCGGGCCCGGCAGGCACAGCATGTTGAAGATGTCGGTCTTCAGCAGCTGGTAGATGCCCTGCTTGCCGTCCTTGACCGGCGAGTTCGCCCCGCTGTAGTCGGCCGCGGTCGGCGTGGCGGTGCCGTCCAGGCCGCCGGCCCCGTCGACGTACCAGTCGCCCTTGCCGGCGCCCTTCCCGTCCTGGAACGGGTCCTGCCCGGCCGGCACGTCGGTGTGCGCCTTCGGCAGCTTGCCGTCGGCCGCGGTCGGCACGGTGACCAGCGACGACGACGCCAGCACGACGCTCAGCCGCCGAGGGCTGGCCGCGTCGGCGGCGATGTTGAGGTAGGACTCGGTCACTCCGGTGACGGTGTCGCGCAGCGCGAGGTTGAAGGTCTTCTGCTGGGCCGGATCGGCGGCCTTGTCCGAGGTCTGATAGTCCACCCGGGCCCGGAGGTGGTTCCCCCAGTCCCCGGGGCTGACCGCGGTCAGCGTGACGGCGTCGGCCGCCGCCCCGGACGCCGCGGCGAGCGCCAGCGCGGCCGCCGCCGGAAACGTGGGGCCGTCGGCGGCCGGCGCCGCCTCGTCGGGCGCCGGCGCGGCGACGATCCGCACGATCTCCGCCTCGGCCCCGCCGTTCTGGAAGAACTGGTAGACGGCGTAGCTCATCTCGCTGGACGCGTCCAGCCCGCCGAACTCCCGTTCGTAGTCGGCCCAGCTGGTGATGTGCACCGGATCGGTGACCGAACCGCGCGGCGCGGTCCCGACGAACGCGGCGATGGACGTCGGCACCCCGATGATGGTGCGCACCGCACTGGGCACCTCATCGATGTAGACGCCCGGATAGGTGGGACTGATGGGCATAGCCGTCTCCTTGGTCGCGATGCCGTGGCAACTGCCACGTTCCGGAGGAGACGTCACCTCCGCGTCACCTTCCGCGTATTGGCGGGAATTTTTTCGGTGACGCTGTGGTGATGGGGCGGTGATGGCATGGTGACGGCTGCTACTATCTCCGTGACCGTGCGACAGAGTTGAGGAGGTGGTACCCATGAACGTTTCGACGTGGGTGCTCTCCTCCGAGGTCACGGTCGGGCGATAGGTCGTCCGGGAGCGCCGTTCCAGCGTTTTCCCGAAAGGCACGACCATGCGATTCATCTCTGAACAGCTTCTCGATGGTGCCGATGGCGGCGGCGATGGCGGCCGCGGCGAGGTCGGCGACGGCAACAGCGTCCGGCAACGCGAATTCACGCTCGGCGACGTCCCCGGCTACCTGTGGACGCCCGCGTCGGCGTCCCCATCCGCCCCGGTACCGCTGATCCTGCTCGGCCACCCCGGCGACCTGCGGCGGATGTACCCCCGGCTGGTGGGCCGGGCCCAGCACTCCGCGGCCGACGGTTTCGCCACCGCCACCATCGAACTCCCGGGCAGCGGCACGCGCCCCCGCTCCGAACCCGCCGAACAGGCCCGCGCCGACCTGCGTCAGGCCATCCAGGCCGGCGGCCCCGTCCCCGACGAAATCGTCGAACGGCTCATCCTGCCCCTGGTCAAAGCCGCCGTCCCGGAATGGCGCACCACCCTGGACGCCCTCCTCGCACTGCCCGAACTCCACGGCCCGGTCGGCATCGCGGGCGGAGTGATCGCCATCGCCATCCGCCTGGCCCTGACCGAACCCCGCATCGCCGCCGCGGGCCTGTTCGCCGGCAGCTACGTACCCCGCAGCATGTTCACGGAGGCCCGCCAAGTCACCATCCCCCTGCACGTCCTGCTCCAATGGGACGACGAAGGCAACGACCGCCAAGCCGCCCTCGACCTCTTCGACGCCTTCGGCTCCAAGGAGAAGACCCTGCACGCGAACATGGGCGGCCACACCGGCGTCCCCCACTTCGCACAGGACGACAGCGGCCGGTTCTTCGCCCGGCACCTGAGGTAGCGCGGCGGGTAGGGTTGCCGCCGGTCTGACTGATCGTGGGTTGGGGGGAAGGGGTCGGCTGTGGTCGATGGCAAGACGATCCAAGTGACGACAGCGGCCGAGGCCGCGGCGGCGCTGGGCGACCTGGACGACTCCTTCCTCGCCGACCTTCGCTACGACGGCGGTGTGCGCGACCGCGCTGACGCCGGTATCGAATTGCGCGAGCCGGCCGCGACGGCGCGGCTGGTCCGCGACGGGGAGTGGAGCAGGCTAGTTCTGGCAGCGGTTCTGAGGGCGAACCCGCTCCAGCGTCAACACCCGCATCAGCACCTTTGGCCGACCATTCCCCGACCGGTCGCACGACCTCAACAAGCTGTTAAGGCCGCCGGACTCTGATCTTTGAATCACCGAGTCAGGAGAACGCATGTCGAAGCAGCAGATCCCAGCCGCCTCAGCCAATCCGGTCGTTCCGGTCGCGCCCGTCGCCCCGGTTGCCCCGGTCGCCCCGGTCGCCCCGGTCGCCCCGGCCACCGCCCGCCGCTCCCGCGCCCGCCGTCGTACCGGCAGCGCACTCGCGGCCGCGGCCGTGCTCGTGCTGGCCGGGCCGCTCGGGGTCGGTGCCAGTGCGGCTCAGGCCCACGCCGATCATGACCACGACCACGACCGCGCCGACCACGCCGCCCTCGCCGCTCCGAGCGGCTCGGCCTATCTCAATGGCCTGGGTCAGGAGCAGTGGACCACCGCGGCTGTCGCGCCCGGGGTGCGGGTCAGCACCGTGACCATCAAGAACGCCGCCTCGACGCCGTTCTGGACCGTCACTCTCCAGCAGCCGACCACCAGCGTCATCACCGGTGGTCCGACCAACGCGGAGGTCGCTTCCCAGTCCTGGGCGCAGGACACTGCCACGCAGCTTCAGGCGCATGGCTTCCAGGCGCGCGTGGAGGCGGTGCAGTGGCCCGCCGGCTACTCGGACACGCCGCACGGGCTGATGGGCTACCGCGTGCGGGTCGGGCAGTTCCCGACGCAGGCCGCCGCCGGGCCGCAGCTGGCCGCGGTCAAGGCCGCCGGGTTCACCGCCTTCTCCCAGTGGACCGGGTACGACACGCAGACGCCCGCGGACGTGGAGAACATCCACGTCGCCGTCATCAACCCGCGGAGCTTCGGCGGCACCGTCGAGGCCACCCACGCCGGGAACGTCGCGCAGCGCCTCACCACCTCCTCCGTCGCGGCCCAGCTCGGCTCGCTGGTCGGCGTCAACGGCGGGTTCTTCATCACCTCGAACAACGACGGGGTGCAGGGCACCATGTCCGGGCTCGGTGTCTACGACGGCAAGCTCGAATCGCTGTCCTCGGGTTCGCGCGGCGCGCTCGTGATCGAGGACGGCGGCCAGCGCTTCCAGGTCGCGAACCTGGCCAGCAGCGCCTCGGTCCGCTCCGGCGCGGCGGTCGAGCAGATCCAGGGCGTCAACCGGGTCCCCGGCCTGGTCCGGGACTGCGGGCGGACCGGCGCGGTGCCGACGACGCATCCCGTGCAGGACATCACCTGCACCGAGGCCGACGACCTGGTGCTGTTCACGCCGGAGTTCGTGGCCGCGCTGCCGACCGGGGCCGGTACGCAGGTCGTGCTCGACGCCGACGGCAAGGTCGTCTCGGTCGGCGCGCGCGGCGGCTCGGTGCCGGCCGGCGGCTCGGTGCTGCAAGGCCTCGGCGCCGCCGCGACGTGGCTGACCGCGCACGCGACGGTCGGGCACCGCCTCGCCGTCAGCGAGTCGGTGGTCGACGCCTCGACCGGGCGCCGGCTGCGCCTGGGCGCCGGCGACAGCGTCGCCAGCGCCGCGCCGGTGCTGGTGCGCGACGGCCGCATAGCCGTGGACGCGGCGACCGAGGGCGTCGTGGACCCGCGCGACCTGTCGTACAACTACCAGTGGGCCAACGCCCGCCAGCCGCGCACGATCGCGGGCATCGACGCCCGGGGCAACCTGCTGCTGGTCACCGTCGACGGCCGCCTGACCGCCGGCAGCGAGGGCTTCACGCTGTTCGAGGAGGCCGAGTTCATGCGCACGCTGGGCGCGGTGCAGGCCCTCAACCTGGACGGCGGCGGCTCCTCGGCGATGGCCGTCAACGGGAAGCTGGTCAACAACACCTCGGACGCCACCGGCGAGCGGCCGGTCGGGGACACGATCCAGATCCTGCCGTAGCGGCGTAGCGGCGTAACGCCGTAACGCCGTAGCGCCGTAACGCGGCGAGCGCCCGGTTCCGTGGAGAACGACGGAACCGGGCGCATTCGCGTCGACGCACCCGTATATCAGAGTCGTGCGATAAGGGTTTTGCCTATCACGCAGCGCCACCGCGCGGAAACCGAATGGAAACGGCGGCGCGGAACACCCGCGGGGAGCACTGCGAATCGGCGATGTCGGAAATCGACCTTTGCACCCAATGGTCGGAGTCGATTATCCGGAGCTATTCATCGCAAATAGCCGAGCCGGGCCCGAGACGGAAATCGGCCGCTTTTGCCCGCATTGATCAGTCCGGCTCACTCGCGTTCCGAAGCCCCCCGCATTCAGCTCTTTATATTCAGCCCTCGATATAGGCGCCGATGCGCTTGAGCTCGTGCCGGGCCAGGGCCAGGTTGGCGCGGGAGCGGTCGAGCGCGAGGTAGAGGAACAGGGCGCCGCCGCCGCTGTTCGGGAGCAGGCGGATCACGTGGTACTGACCCGTCAGGGTGATGAGGATGTCCTCGACGGTCTCGTTGAGGCCGAGGCGGGCCAGGGTGCGCATCTTGGCCCGCACGACCTCGGTGTTGCCGGCCGCGGCGACCTCCAGGTCCAGGCCCGGACCGCCGCCGATGTGGCCGAGCGACATGCCGCTCTCGTAGTCCACCAGGGCGACGCCGATGGCACCCTCGACCGTCATCGCTTCTTTCAGCGCGCCTTCGATGTTCATGGCACTTCCTCACAGCCTAATTCGGTTCGCGGTTGTTGATCATGTTGTCGCGGGCAAAAGCGGATGAGCTCGCGGTTAGCGTAGTTTACGACTAAAGTTACGTGGCACATATCGCGAAGTGAAGGGGTGCCGGTGCCCAAGCTCGAAATATCGCTCTCCGCAGCGTTTGAATCTCCTGGAGTAATCGGGGCTGCTTTGGTGGACGCGGTAACCGGGCTGGCATATCGCTCGGCGGGCGACTTCTCGACGCTCGGCGAGGCCCACGAGGTGGCGGAGCTGACCACACTGATCGCCGGCGTGCTCCACGAGGCCGGCGCCCCGGGCGAGCTGGAGAGCGTCGTGATCACGAGCACCCGACGGCACGAGATCGTGCAGACGGTTCCGGGCCGCGCGCCGCTGAACTCCGCGGTGCTGTTCGTCGCGCTGGATCGCGAACGCGCCAACCTGGCGCTGGCCGTACGCGAGGCCGCGGCGCTGGCAGAGAGCATCCTGACATGAGCGTCCCGACCCTGGCTTCGCAGCCGCCGCGCAACGTCCCCGCGCTGTTGGCGAAGCTGCTGACGGAGGACTTCACCGGCGCGGTCGAGGTGTCCGGGACCCCGAGCGGGACGATCCACCTGCGCCGGGGCATGGTCATCGCGGTCGACACGCCGAACGCGCCCTCCGTGGAGACGCTGCTCATCCGCTCCGGACGCATCGACGAGGCCGCCTGGGCCACCGCGCTGACGCGGCGCGCCGCGACGCAAAGCACTGACACAGACAACGAGGACACGAGCGACCTCAACGCAGTCCTCATCGACCTCGGCCTGATCGGCCAGGGCGAACTCGAAGCAGTCTGCATCGCCGCCGTGTACGACGCCGCGTTCGCCATGGCACTCCAGCCGGCGGAGGGCTGGACCGTCCACAAGGCCGCCGTACCGCCCGCGCTGGTGACCTGCCCCGGCGAATCCCCACGCACGCTCGCCGACGAGACGACCCGCCGCATCAGCACCCTGTCCGAGAACTGGGGCTCCCTCGCCGAACTGGCCGGCGCACGATGCCGCCCAGCCGCACGGATCGACCCCGGGCTGCTCACCTCGCGCCAGCAAGCAGTCCTGCTGGCCGCGAACGGCCGCCGAACCCCCCGCGACATCGCGTTCTTCCTGGGCTGCGGGGTCTTCCCGACGATGCTCGACATCGCACGCCTGCGCGCACGACGCCTGGTGGAGTGGGAGACACCCCGCCCCGCGACGACGCCGAGCACCGCACGCCGCGCGGCTCCCCCACCCACCGATCAGCTCCCGGAAGGCCCAGCGGTGCTGCCCCGGCGGCCCCGACGCGACCGACCGAGCGAAGACACCTCAGAAAGCGGAACCACAGAGGGGCGGAACAGCTCATGAGTGGTGGGCGCCAGCCGAACGAGCCCGAGTATGAATACGAGTACAAGTTCGAGCCCGAGTACGAATACGAGACCATGTCCGAGCCCGAGGCCGGGCCCGAAGGCAAGTCCGAGTCCGAGTTCGGCTTCGAGCCCGGACTCGAAGCTGGGCTCGAAGCCAAAGCCGAGCCCGAGGCGGGGTTCGAGGCCAAGGCGGGGTCCGGGGCCGAAGCCAAAGCCGAGCCCGAACTCAAGACCGAGCGCAAGGCTAGTTCCGAGCCCGCAGCCGGGACCGAAGGCCAGTCCAAATCCGAGCCCGGATTCGAAGCTCAACCCGAGGCCGCAGCCGAAGCCGAGCCCAAGGCCGAGGCCGGTCCCGAGCTTGGATCCGGCTCCGAATCCGGGTCCGAACTCCCACCACCCCCAAAGTGCGACACCCCCCTCCCCCGCCGCGTCCCGTCCTCGAACTCCGCCCGAGTCCCGCGCGTGGCCCGGCCGGCGGAGCAGACTGTGCGTCATCTCCTAGACGTGCTCAAGCATCTTCCCTGAGCCCGAACCGAATCCATCCCGACCGCCGACCGCCGACAGCCGACAGCCGACAACCGACCGCCGACCGCCACATCGGCCGCGCGACCTCCAGGCGCACGGCTCCACATGCCGAGGAGCATGCTGTGAAAGCACCGTCATCGTCCACTGCCTTGGTCAGTGAGCTTCTTGTACTCCGCGAGAAGGTCGTGGGCATTACCGACAGCATCATCTCCACGGCTGACGGGTTGCTCGTGGCGTCGGACAGTGGGTCGGCCGAGCAGGAGTCGCTTGCGGCGCTGTGCGCGGCCGGTGTCGCGCTGGGTACTCGCACCGCTGTGCATGTCGGGCTCGGCGGGTTGCGTGAGTCGGTCATTCGGGCTGCCGGGGGGCATGTGGTCTTCGCGTCGATCGGGGAGAATGCGCTGCTGGCCATTGTTGGTGACGAGGGGTTGGATCTGGCCCATCTGCGGCGTGAGCTGCCCGGGACGGTGGATGTGCTCGGCAAGCTGCTGGACGGGGACGCGCCGAACTAGGGGGTGCGGCGCGTCGGCCTGGCATCAGGACTCGAAGTTGGCGAGGACGTCGGCGAGGACGTCGCATAAACCAGTGTCCTGATCTTGCCGAGGCGGCTCAGCACCCGGTCGACGTCCGATCGCATGTTGAGCCGCTGAAAGATCTCCAGTGCCAGGCGCAGGTGCTTGGTGCCCTGGCCGGTGTCGCCTCGCGCGAGCTCGCATTCGCCGATGCCTTCGAGCGAGTGCCCTTCGTCGTCGGGCTTGTTCAGCTCGCGGTGCATGCCGAGCGCCTGGCGGTACAGGTCCAGCGCCCGGGCGCATTCGCCGGTGGCGAGGAGCAGGGCGGCGTAGTGGTTGAGCGTGTAGGCCTCGTTGCCCCGGATGCCGAGTGCGCGGTAGATGCGCAAGGACTGGTTGAAGGCATCCGCCGCGCCCGCGTAGTCCCGGGTCGCCTGGCGCACCACTCCCAGTTCGGTCAGCGCGAAGGCTTGTCCGTAGCGGTGGCCGAGGTCGCGGTAGAGCTGCAAGGCGTGGACGAGGGCGTCGGCCGAGCCGGTGAAGTCCCCCGTCAGCTGCCGCACCCGGCCGAGTTCGGTGAGCGTGGTGGCCTGGCCCTGCCGCTGGCCCAGGTCCCCGAACAGGTCCAGCGCGCGGCTCAGTGCGTCGGTGGCTCCGGGCAGGTCGCCGAGGAACGAGCGCACGCGTCCCAACTCGGTCAGGGCGATGGCCTGTCCCAGCCGGTGGTCGAGGTCCTGATAGCGGGTCAGGGCCTCGGTGAGGTCGTCGGCGGCTCCGGCGAAGTCCCCGGCCACATATCGCGCCCCTCCCAGCTCCGCCAACGCCGTGGCCTGTCCGAGGCGGTCGTCGAGGCCGCGGTAGAGGGCCAGCGCCTGGGCCAGTGCCGCCTCGCCGTCGGACGGATCGTCGATCAGGGTCCGGACACGCCCCAGGTCGACCAGCGCGCCCGCTTCGCCGCGACGGTGGCCCAGGTCGCGGTAGAGCCGCAGCGCCCTGGTCAGGGCCTCGTCCGCGCCGGCCAGGTCGCCGCTGAGGCGTCGCACCCGCCCCAGGTCGCTGAGCGCGTTGGCCTGGCCGGGACGGTCGTCGAGCTGTTCGGCGGCGGCGAGCGCCGCCTCGTGCAGGGCGAGGGCCCGGGGCCAAGGGCCGTCCGCGTTCATGATCTGGGCCAGTCCGGCGGCGAGCCCCACCACGGACGCGCCCGCGCCATGGCACAGAGCGTCGTCGAAGGCTGATTCCAGGTCGGCGCGCTCGGTACGCAGCCAGAGGTGCGCCGCTTCCTGGTCCGGCAGGGGTGGCGCGTGCCGGGGCGCGTTCCCCCGGGGCTCGGATCGCGGGACGCGGTCGATCAGGCTGCCGGCCCGCTGGGCGGTGTGCTGGTAGTAGTCGAGCAGACGGCCGTGCGCGGCCTCGCACCCGTGCTCCGCGCAGCTGTCGGCCGCGGTCCGGGCATGAGCGTGGACCAGATCATGGATGCGGTACCGCCCCGGCGAAACGCTGATCAGCAGGCTGTGATCCGCGAGCCGTTGTACCAGCAGGTCGGCCGTCTCCAGATCGGTGTCGAGCAATGCAGCCGCGGCGTGGGCGTCGAGCTGCGATCCGGCCAGCAGGCTCAGACGGCGGAACAGCAGCCGCTCCTGCTCGGCCAACGTCTGGTAGGACACGTCGAACATCGCGGTCAGGCTGCGGCTCTCGTCCGTGTAGCCGGCGAGCTCGTCCCCGGCGCGGCGGGCCGCGAGCCGGTCGAGCAGCCGTCGCAGGTTCCACGCCTTCCCGCCGGTACGCAGCAGCGCGGCGGCGATCACCAGGGCGAGCGGCAGACGTCCGCACAGCTCGGCCGCCTGATGCCACAGCGCGTCGTCGGCGGGATGGGAGTCGTACCGAGCGGCCCGGCGCAGTATCGCCACCGCCTCCTCCGGCGGGAGCACGTCCAGCGGCACCGGCACGGCATCGTCGAGCGCCGCCAGGCGCCGACGGCTGGTGACCAGCACCAGGCAGGTCGCGGCGGCCGGCAGCAAGGGCGCCACCTGCGCCTCGTCGGCGGCGTTGTCCAGGACGAGCAGTGTGCGGGTCCCGGCGAGCCGGTCGCGGTAGAGCGCGGCGCGGGCGTCGAGGTCCGCGGGGATGCGCTGGGGCGGCACCCCGAGGCTGTGCAGCAGGGCGGCCAGCGCGTCGCCCGGATCGCGCGGGGCCCGGTTGTCGCTGAAGCCGTAGAGGTCGAGGAACAGTTGTCCGTCCGGAAAGCGCTCGGCCAACCGGTGCGCGGCGTGCACGGCCAGCGCCGTTTTCCCCACTCCGCCCATGCCGCCGATGGCGCAGGTCACGACGGCGCCCGGCTGGCCGGCGGCTCCGGCACCGCCGGCCGCGGCGAGCAGTCGGGCCAGTTCGTCGTCGCGTCCGGTGAACAGGGCGCTGTCCGCGGGCAGTTGGCGCGGCCCGACCGTCACCGACGGAAGCGGAGCCGGAAGCGGGGTCGGGAGCAGGGAGGTCCGAGAACCGGATTCGTTGTCCGCACCGGCGTTCCGTCCCTGCTTGGCCCGCCGCTGGTTCTCCTCGACCCGGTCCCGGGCGTCCGCCAGCGCACGCCGCTCCGCGGGCGCGGCCCCCAGAACCTCGGCCAGCGCGTCGAACCGGTCGGTGGGCGGCAACGTGCGAGCAGTGAAGTACTCCGCGATCGCGGCCTGCGACCACCCGGTGCGCTGCGCCAGTTCGCGGTAGGTGAGCTGGCTGTCCCGCTGTTCGCGCGCGTGCCGCCGGCGCAGGTCCCGCAGCAGTGCGGCCAGGTCGTCCAGGCTCTGCGCCTCGGCGGCGGCGGTGGCCGTGGCGGCCGGGGCAGCGGCGCCGGCGGTGGCGGCCGGCTCGCCGGCGGGCATCGTGGGCTGCTGCTGGGCGCCGGGCTCCATCGCCGCGTCCTCCACGAGTTACTAAGAACACGAATATACGTGGACGAATGGAGCCTAACAGCTGCCCGTCGGCCCTCGACAGGGATCCGCCGGTTTCTGTCGGAATCTGGCGGTGCCCGCCGGCGACCGGGATGGCGCCCGCCCCGCCGCACCTGCGGCGAGCATGGTCGCGCCGGCCGGCACTCGCGGCAGGGACCGCCGGCCGTCGGACACCGCACCCAGCAAAAGGAGTACGAGTGCGCAACGAAAACAGGCGTCGACACCGCCTCATCCGCCTCGGGTTGTTCTCGGCCTTCGCGTCGTTCCTGGCCGTCGTCCTGACCGGCGCTCCGGCGAACGCCGCGAGCAGCGGCGCGGGCCTGCTGAAGGCGTCGCGGACGGTGGCCGCGCCCGGCGGCATCGGCAACCCCGTCTACAACTTCGTCAACGTCAACAGCGGCCTGTGCCTGGCCTACGACCCCGAGTCGCGGGGCGCGGCGCGCCAGGAGGCGTGCAACAACGACAACACCGTCAACTGGGTGGCGGCGAGCAACGGCGCCGGCCAGTACGAGCTCATCGACACGCACAACAACCAGTGCCTGTCGGTCTCGGGCGGTTCGTCCGCCGACGGGGCCGCGGAGTTCGTGTACAACTGCATGAACATCCCCGACCAGCTCTACACCCTGGTGCCGGAGTTCTCGATCTACCCGGGTGCGTACGAGCTCGTGAACCAGCAGAGCGGCAAGTGCGTGGCGGTCGGCGGCGGCCGCACGAACCTGGGCGCCTGGGTCATCCAGTGGACGTGCAATCCGAGCGCCGAGTTCATGTGGCGCCCGATCGGCGGATAGCAACCGCGTATAGGCAGGGCTAGGCAGGGCTAGACAGGCAACGGTGTCACCCGGCCGTCCGCGGCCGGGTGACATTTATCAAAGGGTTGATTCGGCCCGAGAATGTCAGGGCCCGGCGTCCGTCAGAGTCGCCAGCAAGGCCCGCGCCGGCTCCTCCTCAGAGCTGTCCAATCCCTTGAACGCCTCCAGGGCCCGGCGCAGATGCTCGCGCGCGCCGTCCCGGTCCGGCGGCGTCAACGCCAGCAGCGCGCGGGCGATACCGGCCTCGGCGTCCCCCACCTCGACCAGAGAGCCGCCAGTCGTGCTGACGGCCAGGGCGGCGCGGTAGCTGTCGAGCGAGGCTTGCGGATCGTCGAGCGCGAGATGGACGTCGCCGATGCTGCGGTGCGCCGTCGCCTGCCAGCGCGGATGGTCGCCGCCGAGCCAGACGGTCAGGGCGCGCTGGAGATGGTCGAGCGCGGCCCGGGGTTCGCCGCGGCGCAGGCACAACACGCCGAGGGCGTTGAGCGCCGCGGCCTCCCCGTCCGGGTCGCCGAGGTCGTGGGCGATCTTCAGGGCCTGGCGGCAGTAGCCGTCGGCGAGGTCGTAGTCCCCCAGGTTGGAGTGCAGGCTCGCCAGGTCGCAGATCGCGTTGCCGAGCACCTGGCGCGCACCGGCCTGCTCGGCCAGGGCGACGGCCTCGGTCAGCGCGGTGCGGGCCTGGTCGTACTGGCCGATGTTGGTGTGGAACTGGCCGAGGTTGCTCAGCGCCCGGGCCTGGCCGACCCGGTCGTCGTTCTCGCGGTGGATGGCCAGGGCCAGGCCGGTCTGCTCGATGGCTTCGCGGTAGCGTCCGACATCGCCGGTGACGGTCGCGATGTTGCCCAGGACGATGCCCTCGCCGTAGCGGTCGCCGGCCTCGCGGGCCACGGTCAGGGCCTGCCGGTGGTAGCCGAGGGCGAGGTCGAACTGCCCCAGGACCTGGTGCACGGCGCCGAGGTTGCCGAGGGTGGCGCCTTCGCCGCGGCGGTCGCCGAAGGCCCGGCGGTACGGCAGCGCGCGTTCGAAGTGGTCGATGGTCGCCTGGTAGCGGCCGAGGCTGAAGTGGGCGACGGCGCAGTTGTGGAGGGTCTCGCCGAGGGCGTAGTCGCCGCCGGACTCGGTGGCCGCGGCGAGCGCGTGGCGGTGGCTTTCGAGCAGGTCGTCGGTATGGCCGGCGACGGCATAGAAGGTCCACAGGATCTGGGCCAGCTGCCAGGCGTGGTCGGGGTGGCCGGCGGTGGCGGCGTGCCGGATGACCAGCAGCAGGTTCGTCCGCTCCGCCTCCAGCCAGGCGGTGGCCTGGTCCGCGTCGGCGAATCCGGGCCAGGGCACCGCGGCGGGGGTCACCTCGACGACCTGTTCGGGCAGCCGGCGGCGGTGCGGGTTGACCAGGTCCATCGCGGTGTTCGCGGTGTAGCGGTAGGCGTCCAGGACACGGACTACGGCAGCCTGGCGCTCCGGGTCCGGGAGGCTCTGGCGGGCGAGCTCGGCGGCGTAGGCGCGCAGCAGGTCGTGCAGCGTGTAGCGGTTGCCGGCGGCCCGCTCCAGGAGGTGGCCGCCGGCCAGGATCTCCAGTTGGTTCCGGGCCTCGCCTTCGGGGACGCCGGCCAGGTTGGCGGCACCGACCGGGTCGATGTCCGAGCCCGGATACAGGCCCAGGAGGCGGAACAGCCGCGCAGCGGGGTCGGGCAGCGCGTGGTAGGACCAGGAGAACACGGTGCGGACGTCGGCGAGCGGGTCGCCGGTGTCGTCGAGCAGGTCCAGGGAACGGTCCTCACCGGCCAGGCCGCCGATGATCTCGGCCAGCGGCGTCCGGTCCGGATGGCGGGCCACCCGCTCGGCGGCGACGCGCAGGGCCAGCGGGAGGCCGGCGCACAGCCGGACCAGCTCGGCGCAGGCCTCGGGTTCGTCGAGCGTGCGGTGCGGCCCGAGGACGCGGCTGAGCAGCTCGGTGGCCTCGGCGTCGGAGAGGCGGTCCAGGACGATCCGGTGCGCGCCGTTGCGGACCACCAGCCCGGACAGGTCGTCCCGGCTGGTGACCAGGACGAAGCAGCCCGGGGTGCCCGGCAGCAGCGGGCGGACCTGCTCGGCGGTGCGGACGTTGTCCAGGACGATGAGGACCCGCCGCTGGAACAGCAGGCTGCGGTAGAGGGCTCCGCGCTCGTCGACGTCCGGCGGGACGGCGTCGGCGCCGAGGGCGCGCAGGAAGCGTTCCAGGACGGCGTCCGGGGGAACGGGCTCGTCGGAGTCGTAGCCGCGCAGGTTCGCGTAGAGCTGGCCGTCGGGAAAGTGGTCGCGGGACTGGTGGGCCCAGTGGACGGCGAGGGCGGTCTTGCCGACCCCGGCGGTTCCGGCGAGGGCGGAGAGGACGACGGCGGGGGCGGAGTCGTGGTCGGCGCCGCGGGCTGAGTCATATTCGAGCAGCTCGTCGAGCTGTTTCAGCGCGGGCTGGCGGCCGGTGAACGCGGTGACGTCGGCGGGCAGCTGGCCGGGCGGCCGCGGGCTCCGGTCCGCGCCGGCGGCGGGGCGGTCCGAGCCGTCCTCGCGGTGCTCCGCACCGTTTTCGGAGCGGTGCGGGTGGGCCGCGGCGGCCCGCTCCCAGGCGTTGGCCCAGTCCCTCGCCTCCTGCGGCGTGGCGCCGAGCGCCAGCACGACGGCGTCGAGCACGTCGGCGGGCATCAGCGTCGCCCCGGAGAGGTAGTCCGCGAGGCTGCTGCGCGGCACGCCGCTGGCCGCCGACAGCTCGCGCAGCGGCATCCGGGCTTTGCCCGTCCCCCGCGCGGCCCGTATTCGCCACGTGTTGAGCTCGTCCAACAGGTCCCGCACCGTGCGGCGGCCGTCCACGCCCTGGGTTCCGTTGTTCATCAGGAGTCTTATTATGCTGGTCGGACCGCCCGCGCCGTAAGGTCACCACCGATTGCGGGTCAGTGCTCGATGCTGGCGAAGCGTGCCAGGGCGTCGTTGAACGCGGTCGGCGCGACCCGGATGCCGGATCCGAACGGATGGTTGATCTGCAGGACCAGCCAGACGCCGAATCCCATCACCGCGCCCAGAACGCCGAGCGCCGCCACGTACCGCCGCCCGCGCGGCCAGCCGACCAGCAGCGGAAACAGGACGCTGACGGCGCCCGCGCCGATCACCCCGGCCACGATCATCGTCGGGGCACCGGCCCGGACGTCGGCCACCCGGACCCGCCGCTGCTGGTAGACGGCGTCCAGTGCCTTGTGGATGTCCGCCGTCGCCTGCTTGGTCCGGGCGTCTGACGCGGCGTCGGCGCCGATCAGGACGCCGGACTCGAACCGGAGGGCGTCGAGCTCGGTCCACGCCTGCGGGCTCACCTGATTCCGTTCCATGAGGGGCCATTCGACGTCGACCACCGTTCGGGTGTAGCCGGTCAGCGCGGCCTCGACCGTCCGGGCCTGGTCGGCGGGCAGCCACGTGGCCGACAGATACGCGTCCCGCAAGGCCCCGGCCTCCTGCGCCGTCGCCTGTTCGGCGGCGGAGACGCACTGGGTGGTGGAGACGATCAGGAAGGCCAGCGTCCCGAAGAAAAAGAAGATCAGCGCACTGGTCACCGCGCCGACGGTCGGAATCAGGTCCGCACCGTCGACCCACCGCAACCGCCGCGACACCCAGGCCATACCGGCGACCGCCGACCCGGTGCCCGCGGTCGCCAAGATCCCGGACAGCCACATTGCGCCACCACCTCGCCGCTCCGGAGCGGCCTGGAACCCGCCGGCCCGGTATTCAGCAGGTAGCACGCTCGACTATTGACTACATTATGCACATCTGGGCCGCTCATTAGCGGTATGTCACGGCGATGCCGCTCAGGGGATCGTCGCCTCGACCCGCGCAAGCCGATCGGCGAGATTCTCGTCGAATTCTCAGGTCCTTGCGCGATGCCCTGACCCAGGACTAGGCGTTCGTATAAGCCGTTGACTGAAACGCCGCCGCAGTGGACGCTCATATTGCGGGGTGAACACAGAACCCTGATAAAGAGACCAGTCTCCAGGGCGGTCGACGAGGATTCCCGACGGGCTGGACACCGCAGGAAACGGGGGAGTTGAAAACTATGGTGCAAACGGACTCAATAGTCGCATTGTCCAGCTAAGCCCTGAGGCGGGGCCGCCTATTGCGCGGCCCCGCCGGCAACGACGTCACTGGTGCCGTTACTCGCGCCGTCACCGGCAGCATCGGCGGCACCGTCAGCGGCGAGGTCGGCGGCGATCGTCGACCAGCCCGCCGCGAGTTGCGACGCCACCTGGGCGAGCACGTCCAGGCAGTAGGGAGATACGCCACGGACCATGGTCGGCCACTGCGCCTGCACGCTTCGCTCCATCGCCAGTATTCGGAGCATCGCTTTGCCCCCGTCCGAGTAGCGCAGAGACGGGTCTCTGCTCAGGCGCTGTAGCAGAGGATTGATGTGCTGCGCCGCGATCGCCGCGACGGCTTCGGGGCCGGGCCGTTGAAGGTGCTCGGGGACCTCGTCCCCGCGCGCCGGCACCGGCTCCGTTCCGGCGGCCAGCCGCGATCGCACGCTGTGGGCCGTCGACACCGAGATCCCGGCCTCCCGAGCCACTTCCCGCAGCGTGGCCTCCGGATTCCGGGACAGTATCTCCACCGCGGCCCGGCGTCCGGTCGCCGCGTTGACCGGCCGGATCCGGCCGTCCCGGCCGATCCGCTGCGTCGTGGGCTCGGTGACGGCCAGGCCGTGGCGGATGGCGGCGACGGTCTTGGCCGCCAGCCCCGCCGACATTGCGATCGAGCGGTCGGACAGCTGGGGATGCGAGGCGATGATGCGCGCCGCCGCCGCGCGCCGGTCGGGAAGGCTCAGCGGCAGGCCGTGCGCCGTGTTCGTCCGCACTCCGAGGCGGAATGCCTCCTCCTCGCTCCCCACAAAGAAGACGGCGTCGATTTTCGGCCGTCGGTTGAGGCGGGCCGCCGCCACCCGGTGCACCCCGTCTATGATGCGCATTGTCGACTGGTGCACCAGAATCGGCGGCAATGGCGTCTCGACTTGTGCGAGGGTGCGCACATGCGCCGCGTCGACACCGGTGCTGCGTGCCGAATCAGCCTCTCGCAGTTCGCTGATACGGACTTCGACGACCGGTCGCATGGACGCCCCCCGACAACGTCACATCGCAACCATAATGACGTCGCCCCTGACTACTACTAACGCCGTTCGAGAACGGTGATGTTCGAATGCGGATTCACTCGGTCGAACGGCCGGTGGTATTTCCGGCCGTTCACAAATATGTGGCTGCAGGAAACACTATCGGCAGGTCCGGTGGCGCCGTAAAGGACGGGTTCGCACAGTGAGGGACGAGACCCGGTACGGCAGTGCACAGCGAGCCCTAGGGTGGTGGCCGACGCACGCGCCGGAAGAACGATCAAGATGCTCGGCACATGAGGTGGAGGACGCCCGATGGATGCCAGTCCGGGGACCGTTCCGGAGACGGTCGTCGACGCGACCGATCGGGCCCGCGACGTCCTGGAGTTGCAGCGCCTGGCGCGGGGCAGCGGCACCCAGGGGCTGTTGGGGTGGCTGGCCGGCCGGATCGGGGCTCCGGTGTTCCTGATCCATCCGTCGGGCCGGATCGCCGCACAGGCCGGGCAGGACGGGCAGGCCGCACAGGCCGGTCAGGACGCACAGGCCGGGCACGACGGGCAGCCGTCGGGCGAAGACATCCGGGAACTCGCCGTGCAGGCGGTCCGCACCGCGGTGGCCCGCAAGGCAAGCTCCATCAGCGTCGACCACGACGCGTCGACCGGCGTCGCCGTCACCCTCGGCGGCCTTCCCGAGACCGACGACCCGCTGCTGGCCGCCGTCGTCTCCCGCTGGGCGCCGCCGGCGAAGGCACGGCTGCTCGCGGACGCGGCACCCGTACTGGGTCTGAGCTGGCAGGCCGAGCGCCTGGAAACCCAGCGGCAGCGGCAGCGGCGCGCCGACGCGCACATCCGCGAGGCCGTACTGCGGCTGCTGATGAACGGCCACATCGCCGATGCCCGCCAAGTCGCGGCAGCGCTGTTGCCCACGCTGGCCGAGACCGTACAGATCCACGTCGTCGAAGGGCCGCCCGCGCAGCGCAGGCAGCTGGCGGACAACCTCGCCGTCAGTCTGACCGACGCCTGGGTGGTGCCCTGCCCGGTCTATCGCGACCATGTCTTCGTCCTCGCACCGGTCGACACCGAGGCCCGGGCCGCCGCGTCTTCGCCGTGGACGCTGCCCGCGCTCATAGCGAACGCCTGCGTCGCCGGCTCCAGCGCGGCGGTGCCGTTGCAGGACACGGCCGTCGGCTATGCCCAGGCGTTCCACGCGCTGGCCGCCGCCCGCCACCGGGACCTGCGCCACTGCACGTTCGCCGCCAGCGCCGATCCGGCGCTGGTCATCGGCGCCGCCGGGGCGCGATGGGCTCAGGAGTTCCTGGCCCCGCTCCGGTCCTACCGCCGCCGGCGTCCGCAGGACCCTGATGGCTCGGAGCTGTTGGCCACCGCCTCGTCCTGGCTCAGCTTCAGCGGCGGGGCCAGCGCGCATCTGAAGGTCCACCGCAACACCGTGACCGCGCGGATGGCCCTCGTCCAGGAGCTGCTGTCGCTGGACCTGGACCGGATCGGCGACCAGTCGACGCTGTCGCTGGCCGTCCGGCTCTCCTCGTCGGGGATTCCGGCCGCGCCGGGACCGGCCGAGGGCGACCCCGTCGACGTGGACGGGCTGTTGGCGCTGCCGGACGTCGTCGACTGGGCCGAGCGGCAGCTCCGGCCTTTGCAGGACCCGGGAATCTCCGATGCCGTCCGCGAGACCCTGGCGACGTGGCTGGCGGCCGACGCCCGCATCGAGGCGGCCGCGGAGACCCTGGGGGTCTCCACCGCCGGGGTTCGCAAACGCCTTATCCGGATCGAGATCCTGCTCGAACGCTCATTGCTGCGGCCCCCGAGCGCGGTCCACGACTTGTGGCTGGCGCATCGGGCCATCGCACTGGCCCGGTCTTGCTAGCCGTCCGACTAGCGGATGCCGCCGACGGAAATAATCGAGTCCATGACTCAGCTCACCGCGCTCGCTCCCGCCGACGTGATCCCGTTGCGCGACGAACTTCTCGCCGCCGCCCTCCAGTCCTTCGCGGCTCCGCCGTGGAACGAGGGACCCGAAGACGCCGCTGAGACCGTGGACCGGATCTGGAGCCACCTGGACGGTCGTGATTTCGCGGGAGTCGTCGCGCGGGACGGGGAGGTGCTGGTCGGGTTCGCGTTCGGATCGACCAACTCGGCGTACGCCGCGCTGCATCCGGGGCCGACTGTGCTGACCGAGGCGTTCGAACTCGTGGAGCTGGCGGTCGTGCCGGAGTATCAGGGCCGAGGCATAGGGCGGGCTCTGCACGACGCGGTGCTTGTCGACGCCCCGAGTCCGCGGCTGCTGATCACTCATCCGGACGCCCCCGCGCGCACGGCCTACCTGCGCTGGGCGTGGGCCGACCTGGGACTGGTCACGATGCCCGAGGGCGGCGAATGGATCCTCATGCGGCATGACGCCCGGTGAACGGCACCGCCGCCAGGACGGAGTACGTGTCCTGACGGCGGCTGCGCTGATCACGGCCGACGCTGATCGCGGCGAACGCTGATCGCGGCCAACGGTGGTCGCGGCCGAAGCTGATCGCGCCGCGGATGCCTACTGCTGATACACGGCGAACTCAGAGAGCTGAGCAGCCGGCCAGCCGGTGTTCGCGCTGAACGTCAGCTTCACGTAGCGCACGTTCGCCGAGACGGTGATCGTGGCCGTGTTGCCGGTGGCCGGGTTGAACGTGTAGCCGGCGGATCCGGCCAGCGTCGTGTAGGTCGCGCCGTCGGTGCTGCCCTGGACCACCAGGGTCTCCGTCCGGGTCGCCCAGGCGGTGGCCGGCGGCAGGTTCAGCACGATCCGGCCCACCGCGTGCGAGGCGCCGAGGTCGACCTGGATCCACTGCGGGAACGCGTTGTTCGCACTCTCCCAATAGGTGCTGGTGTTGCCGTCCACGGCGTTGGCGGCGACGTAGCCCTGGTTGGAGCTGCTGGCGGTCACGGGCGCGTTGAGCGCGAGGTTCGGGTTGGGGTTCGTGGTCGCGCCGGTGCCGCTCAGCGATACCAGCGTCGGGCTGTTGGTGGCGTTGCTCGTCACCGTCAACGTTCCGGTGCGAGTGCCGGTGGCGGTCGGTGTGAACGTCACGCTCGCGGTGCAGGACGCACCGGCCGCGAGCGACGAGCCGCAGCTGTTGGTCTGCGCGTAGTCGCCGCTGGCGGTGACCGACGTGATGGCCGCGGCCGCCGTGCCGGTGTTGGTGATGGTCACCGTGCGAGCGGCGCTCGTGGTGCCGACGTTCTGGCTGCCGAAGGACAGGCTCGACGGGTTCGTGCCGAGGATCGCGCTCGGGGTGGTGCCGCCGGAGCCGAAGACCTGGAACTCGGAGAGCTGGGCCGCGGGCCATCCGGTGTTGGCGGTGAAGGTCAGGCGCAGGTAGCGCGTCGTGGCCGTCACGGGGACGGTCACCGAGTTGTTGTTGACCGCCGGGTCGAAGGTGAAGGTCGTCGGGCCGAGGATGGAGGTGAAGGTGGTGCCGTCATTGGTGCCGGAGACCGCGACGGTCTGCGTCCGGGCACCCCACGAGGTGGACGGCGGCAGGGACAGGCCGATCGAGCCGATCGAGGTCCCGGAGCCGAGGTCGACCTGGATCCACTGCGGGAACGCGTTGTTCGCGCTCTCCCAGTAGGTGCTCGCGTTGCCGTCGTTGGCGTTCGTGGGCGGGAAGCCCTGGACGTAGCTGCTCGCCGTGATCGGCTTGCCGAGGGCCAGGTTGGTGCTGCTGGTCGCGCCGGTTCCGGACAAGGCGACGGTCATGGGGCTGTTGGTGGCGCTGCTGCTGATGGTCAGCGAGCCGCCGCGCGCCCCGGCGGCGGTCGGATGGAAGGTGACGCTGATCGGGCACGAGGCGCCGGCGGCGATCGACGTTCCGCAGGTGGTGGTCTGGGCGAAGTCGCCGGACGCGGACACGGTCACGCCGGTGACCGCGCTGCTGCCGGTGTTCTGGACGGTGACGGTCTGCGCGCCGCTCGTCGTGCCGACGCTCTGGGCGCCGAATGCGAGGCTGCTCGGGGAGGCGCTGAGCGTCGAGCCGCTCGGGCTGATCGGCGGCGAGGTGATGCTCAGGACGTTGGTCAGCACGGCGTTGGCGAACTCGGGCTGGAGCGTGCTCGTGGTCTGCTTCTCCACCTGGAAGCCGGCGGGCTGCGAGGCCGGCGGGGATCCGAAGCAGCCGCCCGCGGTCTGGCTGCCGACGTGCCGCGAGACATCGACATTGCCGGTGGCGGTCCAGTTCTGGACACCGTTCACCGCGTAGCCGTAGCCCATGTACTGGCCTTGCAGGGTGTTGTCGGTGACGGTGGCGCCGTAGAGGGTGCCGGTGGTGCAGTTCCACACCTGCTGACCCATCGCCAGGCCGACCTTGATGAAGGCGCCCTGCGCGTCGATCGTGTTGTGGGTGACCAGTGTTCCGGTGAAGTTACCGTTCATCGGCGCGTAGTCGACCATGTTGATGCCGCCGAGCAGCAACTGGTTCTTGGCGATGATCGTGTTGTTCTGGATCGTCGAGCCGGGCGCGCCGAACACGACGATGCCGCCGTCGGTGGCGTCCTGCACAGTGTTGCCCTGCACGAGGCTGTTGCCGCAGGCCAGCGAGATGCCGTCGGCCCACACGCCGGTCGCGGAGGGCGTGGCGGTCCCGGAGGGGCCGATCTGGTTGTCGAGGATCTTCGCGTTCTGACAGGTGGGGGTGTTGTTGGTGACGACGCCCTCGATGATGTGCAGGTCCGACCAACTGCGGGTGTCATGGGCGGTGATGTTCTGCACGGTCTGCCCGGAAGCGTTGCCGCCCATCTCCAGCAAGGCGCCGCCGGTCAGCGCCCCGAGACCGGGACGGCTGCCGTCCACCTGGATGTTCTCGACAGTGACACCGGACTGGTTGTTGGCCGCGACGGCGGTGGTGAGGCCGGAGCCGGCCACCTTCAACACCGCCCGCGTCCCGTCGGTCGGCAGCCCTTGAGTGAGAATCGCCTGGTTGGCCGCGGTGAACGTGACGGTGTTGCTCAACGTGAAAACCGCACCCGGGCACAGGACCGCTTGCGCGCCCACCCCGACGAGCGCCGCGTTGATGGCGGCGTCGGTCCCCGAGGCGATGCAGCTCGCGGCGGCCGGCGCTGCGGCGGCGGCCGGGGCGGCGGAACCGGCCGCGGCCCCCGGAGCCTGGAGCACGAGGGCGGCGGTGGCGGTCGCGGCGGCCAGCGCCGCTCCGGGCCATCTGGTGCGCAGAGTCCTGATGAAGCCTGGCATGGCAACTCCCTGATGACGGCGTCCCGTGGGTCGTCGTCAACGTACAAGGGGAGGCATACGACTGCAAGGTTTCAGCGAAGTTAAGAAAATTTTCGACAGGTGACGGGAAGATTCCTAGTGAGGGCGGCCAGCCGTGATCTCGGGAAGGCCCACGCGGTGATCCGGGCCCCGTCCCGCAGCGAGAACACCGTTCCGCGACGGAAACCCGCCGCCTTGGTGAGCGCCGCGGCCAGAAGCCAGGCGATCCCCCGGATGAATCGCGCCCACACCGGGAGCCGCTCCGAGGAGGCCCCCTTGTCCGGCACCGCCCCGGCGGACGAACCATGCTGAAAAGCAGCGTGCCCTCGGCCGCCACCCAGTCTGACAGCCGATCACACAGCGGGGCCGTGGAAACCGAAGGCTTCCACGGCCCCGCCGCTCACCGCTTCCGGTACCTCCCGCTCACTTCTTCCGATACTTCCTGTAGTCCTTGATCACCGCGGCCAGCGCCACGACGCCGACTATCCACCCGGTGATCGGATCCGCCGCGGCTGTCTGGCCGTGGCCGTCGTGGGCGGCCGACTTGGACGCCTTCACGACCGCCTTGACGGCCTTCTGGCTGTTCTTGAACATCCTTCCCGCGTAGGTCAGGAGTTTGCGGGCCTTGATCGGGGGTTGCTTGCACGGGCACGCGGTCCAGGGCTTGTCCTTCTCCCAGTCCGGGTGGATGCCCTGGGGGCAGGACTCGAGTTCGCCGTGGCCGAGGTTCACGTCGCAGCCGAGGTCCTGGGGGGTGAAGCCGGGGACCGGGGTGCGGACCTTCTCGCCGGTCTCCGGGTTCAGGCGGGTGCCGTCGGGGAGGCACTGCCAGTTGGCGAGTTGCATTGAGCACTCGCCGATGCGCAGACCGGGGTCGCCCGGGTCGGACACCGCGCCCACCGGGAGGTCGGCGGAGTCCAGGACGCAGGACAGGATGCTGCCGCCCAGGCCGCACGAGCCGTCCGCGGACGCCTGGCCGGCGTTGTTGCCCGGCGCCGTCGGGCCGGGGATCTCGTCGCCGGTCGGGGTGGGGATGTGGATCGGGTCGCTGAAGTCGATCAGGAGTTGGGCGACGGTGTGCCAGGTGTCGGTGATGCCGCCCAGGATGCGGCTCCAGGTGTAGGAGCCGTTGGAGTAGTAGGTGTAGGTCGTGGTGGTGACCTGCGAATAGGTGTCGGTGCGGGTGTAGACGTAGGTGTCGTCGTACCACTTCGTGACCGTCTGCCACGTGGCGGTCGTGTTGAACGTGGAGATGCTGGTCACCACCGGGGCCGGTGGTTGGGGGGCGCCGCCCGCGGGATCGCCGCCGCCGGCGGGGTTGCCGGCCGGCGTGGTGTCGATCCCCGGGCCGGTGCCGGGCGGCGTGACGGGCCGGGCCGGGGTCTGGGAACCCGAGGGCGAGTCGGCCGTGCCCTTGTAGGACATCGACCCGTCGGTGTTGACGTAGAGCTCGTAGGCGATGGCCCCGACCGTGATCACGACGATCGCGCCGACCACGAGTGCGAGGCAGCTCACCACGCAGATCGCACCGGCGCCGCCGATCTCCAGCCCGGCGATGCCGGCCGCCTCCAGGGCCGGGACGGCGGCCTCGGCCACGGCCGCCACGGCGCCCCCGATCTCCTCCCCCGCGGCCGCGATCTCGGCCCAGCCCTCGACGGCCAGGTCGGCGAAGTCGTCGATGTAGCCGCCGACGTCGCCGACGGACTCGGCCCAGTCCGCCAGGGTGCCACCGACGTGCCCCAAGGCGGTCATCCAGTTGTGGCCGTCGGTGTCGGACCTGCTGGTCGGGTTGGCCCCGGCGTAGGCGTAGAGGTTGGTGTCGACCGCGGCGGAGATGCCGGGCGCGTCGGAGTCCTCCGACAGGAAGATGCCCGCCGTGGGGTCGTACCAGCGGGACTGGGCATAGACGCGGCCGGTGACCGGGCTGGTGTAGCCGCCCTGGAAGCCGGCCGCGGGCATGGTGCCCGAAACGGACTTCGGCACACCGAACGCGGAGTAGGCGGCGCTGCCGGTGACGCTCCCGGTCTTGGGATCGACGCCGGCGATGACATCGCCGTGGACGTTGTGCAGCAGCCCCTGGACGGAGCCGCCGGCCGAGGGCTTCGCCGCCATCGGGAGGCTGGATCCGTCGTCCATCCGCACGTAGCGGGACGGGCCGTCGACCGTCGGCTCCAGGCCGCCGGCCGGGTACTGACTCACCGCGCCGCCGGCCTGGCCGTTGCCCTGCAACCGGTCCAGGGCGTCGTAGCTGTAGGTCGCGGTGCCGTCGGCGACCATCCGGTCGAAGGCGTCGAACTGCGCCGTGGTCGTGGTCGTCGCCCCGGTGGCGGCGGCCTTCTTGGTGGTCGAGGCGAGGGTGCCGCGCGCCGACCAGGCGTAGGTGGTGGTGGCGTCGGTGGCGCTGACGGTCTGCACCCGGTCCCGCTGGTCGAACGTCGCGGTGGCGGACCAGCTGGTGGCGCCGGACGCGGTCAGGTCGGTGACCCCGACCCGGTTGCCGACCGCGTCCCAGGCGTACCGCTCCTGGCCGGTGACGGCTCCGTTCGCCGAGGTCGCGTCGGCCAGCAGCCGGTTCGCGGCGTCGTAGGTGTACGTGTGCGCGCCCTCGGCGGCGAACACCCCGGTACCGGTCTTGCCGGTCAGGTTGTCCGCGGCGTCGAAGGTGTACTTGAGCAGACCGGTCTGCGCCCCGCTCGCGTCGGACGCGGTGTGGGTCGTCAGCCGGCCCAACCCGTCGTAGGCGTACCCGTACACGGGCCCTGCGACGCTGGAGACGATGTCCTTCTCCGAGGTCAGCTGGCCGGCGGAGTCGTAGGTGTATTGGCGGGTGGTCGAGGACAGCGTGTCGTTCTCGGCCGCGACGTCGGCCATCCCGGAGTACTTGAACGAGGTCCGGGACGCGCCGTCCAGCCGCGTCACCAGCCGGCCCTCGGCGTCGTAGCTGTTGGAGGAGGTCGCGGTGCCGGTCCCGCCCGGCGCACCGGTCACCGCGGTCAGCACCAGGCCCCGGTCGTCGTAGGTGAACGTCATCGGGCTCAGCGCCGAGGACGAGATCGAGGTGACCCGGCCGTCGAGGTCGTAGCCGAAGTTCTTGGGCGCGGTCGCCCCCTCGGCCCCGGCCCCGGTCCGCGTGGTGAGCCGGCCCAGGTTGTCGTACACCGACGCGGTCGAGACCCCGCCCGGGGCGGTGGTGGCCACCGGGTCGCCGGCGGCGTTGTAGCTGGCCGTCCAGGTCCGGTCGGCGAGGTTCGGCTGCGCGGCGGTGGCCGGCTCGACCCGGCCCACCGGATTCCCGAGGCTGTCGAAGGTGGACCAGGTGGAGTTCCCGCGGGCGTCGGTCACCCGGGTGACCTGGCCCGCCGGGTCGTAGCCGGTGGTGGTCCGCGCGCCGGGCACGGTCACGCCGTCGTTGCCGACGGTCGCCGGATCGGTGATCGAGATCCGGCGGCGCGCCGGGTCGTAGGCCGCCGACCACGTGTTCCCGCGGCCGTCCTGGAGCGAGGTGAGGTCGCCCGCGGCGTCGTACCCGTAGCTCTCCGAGCTCATCAGCACCTTGGCTTGGTCGTACTGCGAGACCTTGGTCTGGCGGCCCGCGAGGTCGTAGGCGGCCGTGGTGGTCCGCCCCAGCGGGTCGGTGGCGCTCACCACGCGTCCGCCCACGTCGTACTGGTAAGTGGTGACGCCGCGCCCGGACTCGGTGGAGGTGGCCACCTCGCCGGCGGCGTCGTAGGTCCACGACGCCAAGGTGTCGGCCGTCCCCTGCCCGGTCAGGTCGCCGAAGACGTTGTAGGCGTTGGTGGTCGTGTACTGCGACGGTGTCGCGGTTCCGTTGCGGACCACCTCCACCACCGTGGCGACGCGGTCCATCACGTCGTACGTCTTCAGGGTCTGGGCCCCGGTCGGATCGACTTCGGACAGCAGGTTGTCGTCGTCGTCGAACACGTGCTTGGTGACCCCGGCCGCCGCTCCTGAAGCCGCTGCCGGCGCCGTCACCTGCACAGCGCGGTTGCGCCGGTCGTAGACGAAGCTGGTGACCTGGCCGCGCTGGTCGGTGTGGGTCAGGATGTTGCCATTGGCGTCGTAGGTCCACTTCTCGGTCGGGGCCAGCTTGGCGCCGTTGGGCTCGGTGGCGGTGGGATAGTCCACCTCGGTCTTGCGGCCGAGGGCGTCAAAGACGGTGTGGGTCACGGCGCCGTTCGGATCGCGGACGTCGGTGACCTCGCCGAAGGCGTCGTAGCCGCGGGTGGAGGTCGGCGCGGCCGCCGTGGCGGCACCGCCGGACCCGTCCTCGACCTGCACCTGCGGCGCCTTCACCGACACCAGGCGGCCCAGCGTGTCGTAGGCGTTGGTGAGCGTGTAGGCGGACGCCGGGGGCGTCGTCGAGCCGAACGCCGCGGATCCTCGCGGGTCGGTCTGGGCCACGACACGGCCGGAGGTGTCCCGCTGGAAGGTGGTCACCAGGTCCGCGCTGGTGTCGTTCTTCACGGACACCTGATACAGCTGTCCGGCCGCCGAGTAGCCGTTCGACGTCTTCTCGGTCCGGCCGCCGCCGGTCAGGGTCGTGGTCAGGAGGTCGCCGGACGGCGCGTAGGCGTAGGCCGTCGACCGGTTCAGTCCGGCCGGGTCCAGCACCTCGGTGGTCTTCCGGTTCAGCGCGTCGTAGGCGGTGGTGGTCACCCGCGCGCCGTTGCCGGCCGAGTCCTTGGTCTGGTTCCCCGCCGGGTCATAGGTGTATCGGTGGAGGACGAGGTTGTACGCAGGGCCGTTCGGTGAGTCCTGATAGTTCTGCAACGTCTCGGTCAGTTGCAGATCGTCGTAGGTGTAGGTGTAGGCCACCGACCGGCCCATCGGCCCGGTCGTGGACAGCAGCCGCCCGCCCGGGTCGTACTGGTTGTTCGCCAGCACCACCTTGCGCACCACGCCGCCGGTCACGGTCGGGTCGTCCACGAAGTTCGTCAGGGTGGTGGTCGTCGGCGCGCCGAGCTGGGTGTAGCCGAAGAGGTAGATCCCGCCGTTGCCGTCGGTGCGGCGGATCATCTCCCCCAGCGCGTCGTACATCGCCGAGGCGACGCGGGTCCCGTTGACCGTCGCCGCGACCTGCTTGCCGAGGCCGTCGTAGGTATACGCGGTGGTCCGGGGCGCGTCGCCGCTGGCGCTCACCGGTGTCAGGTCGGACTGCGTCGAGGACTTCAGGTTCCCGTCGGCGTCGTAGGTGTTGGTGGTCAGCAGCTGATGCGTCACCCCGGTGATCGGGTTGACCACCGCGGGGTCCTTGGTGGTCAGGACCCGGCCGTCGGCGTCGTAGGTGTAGTCCGTCTCAGCACTCGTGGAACCGGTCACCACGATCTTCTTGGCGACGTGGCCGGTGGCGTCGTAGTACGTGTTGGTGACCTCGCCGGCGGGGGTCGTGACCTTCGTCAGATGCCCGATGTGGTCGTACGCGTACGTGGTCACCCGGCCGTCGGGGTCGGTCGTCGACGCCAGGAGGCCGCACGGCTGGAGCGTGTTGTAGCCGGGGATCGTCGGGTCGTTCACCACGATCGGGGAAGCGGTGTTGCCGTCGCACGTGTACGTGTGCGTCGTCGTCGCGATGGGCGCCGCGCCACGGCTCGGCGCCACGCTCTGGGACACCACGTTGCCGTCGGCGTTGTAGGCCATGGTGGTCACGTGCATGTCCGCGTCGAGGATCTGCGTGACCTTGCCGTACCGCTGGTCGGTGGCGGGCAGGAGCACGCCGCCCTCGAAGGTGTCGTGCTGGTAGGAGGTCGTGACCTGGGTCTGGCCGTCCCGCCAGCGCGTCACCGCGCCGAGCCAGCCCTCGGGCCCGAACGCGTACGACGTGATGTTGCCGTTCTCGTCGTAGAGCGAGGCGACCTGGCCCCACGGTCCGTAGGTCCACAGCCGTTCCTGGTTCGGCCCCGGCACGCCGTTGCCGTACCACCGGGCCCGGAGCCGGCCGGTGTAGCTGAACTCGTACGACATGCTCGTCCCGCGCGGATCGGTGACGACGTCGACCAGCTTCGCGTCCATCGGCGAGCCCGCCGGCGGGGTGGCGCGGGTGTACTGCCAGGTGCTGTGCGCGGAGTCCACGCCGGGCACCTTCACCGAGGCCACGGTGCCGTTGGCGTTGTAGGTGATGGTCGTGGTCTCCGCGGCCCCGTTCGGGTTCGAGAACGAGGTCAGCTGCGAGCCGGTCCACGCGTACGCCGTGCACGCCGACAGGTCGGTGCGCGGGTCGCAGGCGTGCGCCAGCCGGCCGCCGGTGTAGTCATAGGTCCAGAACCGGCTGCCGGAAAGCTGGCCGATCGACGCCACGTGCCCGTCCGCCGTCCACCCGACGACCAGGTTGAAGTCGTCGCCCTCGCCGATCCGGATCACCTGGCCGGTACCGTTGTAGCCGAAGACGATCGGGTACAGCTTCCGCGATCCTCCCCCAGAACTCTGATACGTCGGCGGGTCGATCTCGTAGAGGCGGCCGCTGGCGTTGAAGTAGTAGCTCGCGCCGTCCAGGATCAGCAGATCCGGCCCCAGGACGCGGGCCTCGCCGCTCTCGCCGTACGCGGGAACGTAGCTGCCGTCGGGGTCCTTGCCGTAGTTGACCTGCCGGCCGTCCGGATAGTTGACCGACAGGATCCCGGCCGGCGACACCGACGTCCGCATGTCCAGGATCGAGGACCAGCCCTGCCCAAAGGAGCCGCTCATGGTGTTCGCGCTGTTGTAGGTGCGCTTGAAGTCGAGGTCGAAGCCGGGGGCCTGCACCGTGAAGTCCTTCTCGGTGCGGGTGTAGTTGTTCAGGTACAGGTCCACGCCGACCGTGTCGGTCGCGCCCGATCCGGTCGCGTAGTGCGCCCCGTCGGTGGTGGTCACGACCGGGATGAAGGAGCTGAAGTCCGACCACGGCGTCGTGAACGACGAGTCCGCCACCCGCGCGCGCCAGTAGTAGGCCGTGTTCCACTTCAAGGTGTTCGCGGGCGGGTTCCAGGACACGTTGCCCGCGAAGGAGCCGGTGGTCCAGGGCACGGTGCGCCGAGGGGAGTACCAGCAGGTGTTGCCGCCGGTGTCGGGGTCGGCGGGGCTGGTGCAGACCTGGAAGTCGACGCCGTTGGCGACTGTGCCGTCCGCGCGGACCACGACGTTCAGGGTCGGGGCCGTCGAGTCGACGGTGCCGCCGTCCGGCGGATTGTTGAGCAGGCCGGCCGGCGGGTAGTGCGGAACGACGAACTGGATCGCCCGGGCCGCGACGACGTGCTGCGCCGAGAAGAAGCCGGTGCTGTCGCGCAGGTCCCAGACCAGCTCGAAGTTGCCCGCCGGCAGGTACTGGATGCTGGCGTAGATCTGGACCTGGTAGCCCGGCGGCACGTCCGTGGTGATCCGGCTGCTCAGGCCGTTGTAGTTGACGACGGTGCCGTCCGAGCGGTTCAGGTGGTAGCCGAGGCTGACGGAGTTGGCCGTCCACGTGAAGGTGCCGGTGTTGGCGACCGTGACCCACATGTAGCCCGGCGAGCTGTAGCTCGGCTGGACGTCGAAGGTCGTCGCCGGTGAGTAGGTGGCGCCGTAGCCGGTGTCGGCCGCGGCGGCGGTGGAGGCTGAGGTGACAGCGGAAGCCGAGGTGGTGGCAGCGGCTGTCACGTAGTTGAGTTTCGCGACTAAGGGAATCTCCGCAGCGGCCCCGAAATCGCTGTCCTCGTAAGCCTTGAGCCCGCGCCGCCGCGGTGCCGGAGGAGCCCCGTCGTCCGGTCCGGCCGCGTCGGTCAAGTGTTTCGCCCTGGCCGTGGCCAGCTTGTCAGCCCGCTGCTTCGCCTCCGCCGTCAGCGGCGTCGCGACCTGCGCGGCGGCCTGCGGACGGTCCGCGGCCAGGAACTTCTGGATCGCGTCGTGCCGCGGCCCCGAACCGGAGTCCGGCGTCTGCGTCGGCCCCGCCGGCGGCGGCGTCGCCGGTTGCGAGACCACCCCCGGCGGCAGCGGCCGGGAGTCGACCCGGCTCGGCACCGATCCGCTCACCGGCGGCGGACTCACGCTCATCACCGTGACGGCCATCGCCGCCGTCACCACCACAGCGATCCAAGATCGCCAGCGTACCCCCATGACAGACCCCATATCTCACGCCATTGATTCAGGGTTTCCACGGTCGGTGATCAAGCTGAACGCGCAGGGAAGATCGGTTGAACCATGGAACGATCTTTGAACGGCGCGCGTTAAGGGAACGCGACATTACGCGATACGCGTCAGATCGCTCGCCCGCACCGCTCCGACCAGCGGCAGCCCGGCGGCGAACCGTTCGACCTCGGCCACCGCGAACTCCCCCAGCCGGGCGACCTCGGTGCCCATCGCGCCGGCCAGATGCGGCGTCACGAGGACGTTCGGCAGCGCGAACAGCGGGTGCCCCGGCGGCAGCGGCTCGGGGTCGGTGACGTCGAGGTAGGCGTCGATCCGGCCGGCCGCGCACAGGCGGGTCAGCGCCTCGGTGTCGATCAGGGAGCCGCGGGCGGTGTTGACCAGGATCGTGCCGTCGCGGAGCAGCCCGAGGCGGCGGGCGTCGAGCAGGTGGCGGGTCTCCGGCAGCTCCGGGGCGTGGACGGTCACCACGTCGCTGCGGACCAGCAGTTCGTCCAGCGGCACCAGGTCGACGCGGTGCGGCGCCGGGACGAGCCCCGCGGCGTCGGCGTCGGACAGCGTCGGGTCCGACAGCAGCACCCTGAAACCCTCGCGGACCAGTAACGGCAGCAGCAGGCGGCCGATGCGGGAGGCCCCGATCACGCCGACGGTGCGGTCCACGTTCCCGAAGTCACGGGCCGTGCCCCGGCCCTTGTACTCCCCGGCCGCGTACTCGTGGGCCATCCGCAGCGCCCGCTTCCCGGCCAGCAGGATCAGGCTCAGCGTGAACTGGACGACCGGATACGCGTTGGCGTCGGCGGCGGAGGACGCGGCCAGGCCGCGGTGCCAGAAGTCCGGGCTCAGATGGTGCTTCACGGTGCCGGCGGCGTGGACGACGACGCGCAGGTTCGGCGCCGCGTCCAGGACCGCGGCGTCCACCAGCGGGCAGCCCCAGCCGCTGATCAGCACCTCGGCCCGGGCCAGGGCCAGGGCCGCGCGCGGATCGCCGAAATCGGTCAGCACCAGGGTGTGATCGACCTCCGCGACGGCGTCCAGGCGGCGGCGCAACGCGTCCGGGAAGGCTGCCTCGGCGACATCGGGCCGCATGGCCAGCACGGTGGGGACGCGAGCGGTCATGATCACTCCTGCACGTAGAAAACGATTTCGCAAAACCGGGAGACTAGGCCGCCCCGACCGCCCGGTCAAGGGGGCGACGTCGAACCCTGGGAAAGCCGCCGATATCCGGGGGCGAGCGCCAAAAGATGCGCTGGGAGAAGGGGAGGATCGTCCTCCCCGGATCCGGCCGACCCCTTGACGCCGCACAGCAAACGTTTTAGGTTCCCGTTTCATCGCTGTGACGTGAACCTGACGAGAAGCTGACGAGAACCCGACGAGAGGCGGCCCCATGGCGATCCGGACGCGTCTGAGACGTGACAAGGTCCTGCTGCTGATGATGCTGCCGGGCGTGCTGTACTTCGGGATCTTCCAGTACCTGGCCCAGCTGGGGAACGTGATCGCCTTCAAGGACTACGTGCCCTTCATCGGCGTGAAGGACAGCGCCTGGGTGGGTTTCCAGCAGTTCTCGACCTTGTTCGGCGACCCCGACTTCTGGCACGCGGTGCTGAACACCTTCGAGCTGGCGCTGGTGCAGCTGGTGTTCTTCTTCCCGGTGCCGCTGGCGCTGGCGATGTTCCTGTTCGGCCTGACCCGGAACTGGGTGCGCAAGCTGGTGGTCAGCTTCGTCTACCTGCCGCACTTCATCTCCTGGGTCGTGGTGGTCGGCCTGTTCGTCCAGGTGATCGGCCCCTCCGGGCTGGTCAACAGCATGCTGACCAGCGACACCCACCACGTGGCGATCGACGTGTTCCGCGACCCGTCGTGGTTCAAGCCGATGATGGTGATCGAGCTGGTCTGGAAGGACTGCGGCTGGGGCACGATCATCTTCCTGGCCGCGCTGTACCAGGTCGACGACGCGCTCTACGAGGCCGCGGCGCTGGACGGCGCCGGCTGGGCCCGGCGCACCTGGCACGTGACGCTGCCCTCGATCCGGCCGGTGCTCGTGCTGCTGCTGATCCTGCGGGTCGGCGACATCCTGTCGGTCGGCTTCGACCAGGTGATGCAGCAGCGGGACACCTTCACGCCGCGGACCGCCGAGGTCATCGACACCTACGTGTACTTCCACGGCGTCGGCAGCGGCCAGTTCTCGGTGGCGGCCGTGGCCGGCCTGCTCAAGGGCGTGGTCGCGATGTTCCTGGTCATCGGCGCGAACAAGGTCGCGCACAAGCTCGGGGAGCAGGGGGTGTATCAGTGAGCGCCGAGAGTGCCGGCTCGCGGCCGGTGTGGATGGGGCGGCCGAAGCCCGCGACGAGCGCGGTCAAGGGCGTGGTGGTCGTGGTCATCCTGGCCCTGATAGCCGTGCCGTTCTGGCTGGTGCTCGCCACCTCGGTGTCCTCGGACGCCAAGGTGAACGCCAACGGCGGCTGGTCATTGTGGCCGGACGAGCTGGACTTCTCCGCCTACACCAGCGTCTTCAAGGGCGGGACGATCGGCCACGCGCTGTGGGTCTCGGTGCTGGTGACCGGTCTGGGAACGGCCCTGAGCCTGGCCTCGACGACGTTCCTGGCCTACGCGCTGTCCCGGCCGAACGTGCTGGCCGGCAAGCCGATCCTGCTGGCCGTCCTGTTCACGTTCCTGTTCCCGGCCGGGATGATCCCCAGCTTCCTGGTCGTCACCGACCTGAAGCTGTTCGACCACCTGGCCGCGCTGTTCGTCCCGGCCATGATCAACGTCTTCAACCTGGTCGTCATGCGCGGCTTCTTCCAGGGCATCCCGGAGGAGCTCTACGAGGCGGCGCGCCTCGACGGCGCGGGGGACGTCAGGACCCTGTTCCGGATCGTGCTGCCGCTGTCCAAGGCCATCATCGCGGTGGTCGGCCTGTACTACGCCGTCGGCTACTGGAACGACTACTTCCGAGCGATGCTCTACACCAACGGCGGTGACCTGAACCCGCTGTCCACGGTGCTGCGCGGCTTCGTCGTCGCCGGCAACAACCCGAACCAGGAAGTCGGCCTGAACATCACCGGCATGGCCCCGATGAAGGCCATCTCGGCCCTGGTGGTCATCGCCATCGTGCCGATCGCGGCCGCCTTCCCCTTCCTCCAGCGCTACTTCACCAAGGGCGTCATGACCGGCGCCGTCAAGTCGTAAGGAGCCCACCGAGATGACCCATGCCCCCTCCCGGCGCACCGTCCTGCGGGCCGCCGGCGCGGCCGCCGCCGTCACCGCCGCGGGTTCCTCGCTCGCGGCCTGCGGCACGGCCAAGAGCAACGGCGCGGCCCAGAGCAACGCCGGCAAGAAGCTCGCCGAATGGCCCACTTACACCCCGGCCAAGGGCCTGACACCGGACCTGCCCGGCACCTCGGCCGGCGTGCAGGACACGTTCCTGCGCTACCCGTCGGACCTGGTGCAGTCGGTGGCGGCCAAGCCCGGCGACGGCTCGAAGGTCAAGGCCCTGATCATCACCTACGGCACCCAGCCCAAGGGGCCGGACCAGAACCGGCTGTGGAAGGCGGTCAACGACGCGGTCGGCGTCGACCTGGAGCTGACGATGGTCGCCGACATGGACTGGCAGATCAAGCTGGCCTCGGCGATGGCCGGCGACGACCTGCCCGACATCATCATGCTGGGCTACCAGGCGCTGCCCAACGAGGCGGCGTTCCTGCAGGCCAAGTGCGAGCCGCTGAGCCAGTACCTGGCCGGGGCCGCGGGCGCGGCGGCCTACCCCAACCTGGCCGCGATCCCGCCCTACTCCTGGAACGCGATGGGCCGGGTCGGCGGCGACTACTACGGCGTCCCGATCAACCGGCCGGTCCTGGGCAACTCGCTGTTCGTCGACGCCGACCAGTTCGGCGCGGCCGGGATCTGGTCGCCGGCCCCGGGCAGCCTGAAGAAGGACGATCTGACCGCCGGCCTGGTGAAACTCAACACCCAGGGGCATTTCGCGCTCGGCACCAACAAGGGCAGCATGTTCAACGTCGGGACGCACGCGGGCTTCCACGGCGCTCCGAACGGCTGGTCGCTGAAGGACGGCCAGTTCACCTCGACCTACTCCACCGACAACTACCGGGCCGCCATCGCGACGGTGACGGACTGGTACAAGAAGGGCCTGTACGACCCGGCCGCGCTGACGGTCTCCAACACCCAGGCCAAGACCGACTTCCTGAACGGCACCTACCTGTCCTACGTCGACGGCTTCGCCGGGTTCGCGGGCTACGCCACGGCGCTGGACGAGAAGTGGAAGGCGGACTTCCTGCGTCCCTACGACGCCGGGGCCAAGGCCACGCCGGGTCTGTCCTCGGGCATCTTCGGCTACACGGCGTTGAAGAAGGCTTCGCCCGAGCGCGTCAAGATGCTGCTCGGCGTGCTGAACTTCCTGGCCGCGCCGTTCGGGTCCAAGGAGTGGGAGCTCATCAACTTCGGCCTGGAGGGCGTCCACTTCACTCGCGGCAAAGACGGCGGGCCCTCGGTCCCGACCGATCTGGGGAAGGTCGAGAACAGCATCAACGTGCCGTTCAAATACATCATGGCGGCGCCGATGGTGAACTACATAGCCGGCGAGCCCACCGCCGCGACCCGCTGCTACCAGGCCCAGAAGGACATCATCCCGGTCGGCCTGACGGATCCCAGCCAGGGGATCCAGTCCGCGAGCAAGAACAAGCTGCAACCGACGATCTCCCAGCAGCTGCTGGACGGCGTCAACCAGATCGTCACGGGTAAGGCTCCGCTGTCCTCCTGGGACGACGTGCTGAAGAAGTGGAAGAACGGCGGAGGCGACGCGATAGCGACCGAACTCGCCGCCGAGTATGCCAAATCCCACAGCTGAACCCGAATCCCACAGCTGGACAAGGAGTCGAAGATGGCCGGCGCGCTGGACCTCCCCGAAGACCGGGAGCTCTCGGAGTTCACCGGATGGACCCGCGAGCACTGGACGGCGCAGGCGGACCACCTGCTCGACGGACTGAAACCGTTCGCGACGCCGTCGTTCTCCCGGTACGAGCTCCCCGGCCGTCCCAGCCACTCGGGCCCTGATTCCGACGCGCTGGAAGGCTACGCGCGATCGTTCATGCTGGCCGCGTGGCGCATCGCCGGCGAGCAGGGGCAGGGGCCGGTGGCGGCCGACCTGATCGCCCGCTACTCCTCGGGGCTCGCCGCCGGCGCCGACGCCCGGCATCCCGAGGCCTGGCCGCGCATCGAGCAGGGCCGCCCGAACCAGCCGATGGTGGAGGCGGCGGCGATCGCGGTGGGACTGCACTACACCCGCGCGTGGCTCTGGGACCGGCTGGACGGCCGGACCCAGGGCCTGGTCGCGGACTGGCTCGGCGAGTTCGTCGGGAACCCGACCTGGCCGAACAACTGGATGCTGTTCCAGACGGTCGTCGAGGAGTTCCTCGCCTCGATCGGAGCGCCGTACACGGAATCGGAGATCCTGCGCGGTCTCGACGCGGCCGACGACTGGTACGTCGGCGACGGCTGGTACTCCGACGGCGCGGGGCGCGACTTCGACTACTACATCGGCTGGGCCATGCACCTGTATCCGTTGCTGTGGACGCAAATGGCCGAGGGCGGCAAGCGGCACGACCGCGCGGTCGCCGCCCGCGAGGTGTATCGCAATCGGCTGCGACGCTACCTGGAGCGGTACTTCGACTTCTTCGGCGCGGACGGGGCCCCGGTGCATCAGGGTCGTTCGCTGACCTATCGGTTCGCCGCGGCCGCGCCGATCTGGGTCGGGGAACTGTTCGACTGTTCTCCTTACGACCCGGGCCTGTCCCGCCGCGCGGCGAGCGGCATGCTCAAACACTTCGCGGAGCACGGCGCCCCGGACGAGCGCGGCATCCTCACCCTCGGCTGGCACGGCGAGTTCGTGCCGATGGTGCAGCCGTACTCAGGCCCGGCGTCGCCGTACTGGGCGTCCAAGGGCTTCGTCGGGCTCATGCTGCCGCCGGAGCACCGGGTCTGGACGGCGGCCGAACAGCCGCTGCCGGTGGAGGCCGGGGACTTCGTGTCGGCGGTCGCGCCGGTCGGCTGGGTGCTGAGCGGGACGCGGTCCGACGGGATCGTCCGGCTGCTCAACCACGGCAGCGACAAGGCCCGGGACCGGACGCCGCCGTTCACCGAGCACACGGATCCGAACTACTCGCCGCTGGCCTTCTCGACGGCGACGGCGCCGGACACGGCGCCGCACGCGTGGGCGCGGCGGGTGGGGAACCATGTCGCGCTGATCAGTCCGGACGGGGCAGTGACCTCGCGCGGGGCGATCCGGCCGCTCGGCGCCGGGGACGGCTGGGCCGGGTCGACGCACCGGCCGGGATTCCCGACCGGCTCCGGGGGAACGCTGGAGCACCTGCCCGAGACCTCCATCGAGACACAGTCCTTCATCACGAGCCGCGGCGTGGAGATCCGGGTCCACCGGGTGACCGCGCCCGCCGGATGGACCGTCCGCGAGGGCGGATATCCGGTGGCCGACGACGAGCCCCTGACCTGTGGGAAGTCGCTGCTGGACGATGCACCCCGGGCATTCGCCGTCCGCCGCGACAACCTGACGTCACGCATCGATGGCCTCAACGGCTGGACCGGCGCCGGCACCTGCGACGAGACCGAGGCCAACGCTCTGGGGACCTTCTCCTCCACGCCCTACCTCACCGCCGAACATCCCGGAGGCACGGTCCACTACCGTTCGCGGGTCACATTGCACCGCGCTGCCGGGGCTGGGGCCGACCCCTCGGAACCCGCTACCGAGGGATGAGCGGCCGCACCGAATCGCGCAGCACGATGTGCGTGCCCAGCGTTATGTGCTGGTTGCGGGCCGACGCCGGGTCGGCGCGGTGCAGCGCCAGCCGCACGGCTTCGCGCCCCAGCTCGTTGTAGGGAATGGAGACGGTCGTCAGCGCCGGGGTCACGTCCTCGGCGATGGCGTCGTCGTTGAACCCGACGACGGAGACGTCCTCGGGCACCGCGACGCCGGCCTTGCGCAGCGCGACCAGCGCCTTGGCGGCGGTCAGGTCGTCCCACGCCACGATGGCGGTGAAGTCCGGCGGCCCGGCTGCGAGGCGCTCGCGCAGCTTGTCGGAGGCGTAGTACACCTCGCTGCTGCCGGTGAGGCAGAGGCGCTCGTCCACGTCCAGGCCGTAGGCGGCCAGCGCCTTGCTGTAGCCGGCGTACCGGTCGACGGTCGTGGTGCTGGCGGCCTCGCCGCCGAGGAACAGGATCCTGCGATGCCCCAGGGACAGCAGGTGGCTGGTCGCCGCGAAGGCGCCGCCGACGTTGTCGTACTCGACCACCGTCACCGGCAGGTTCTCCCCCGGCGAGGGCCGCCCGCACAGCACCAGCCGCGAGCCGGCGCTGTCCAGCAGCTGCGCCAGGCGTGCCATCCGCTGCCGGTACTCCGGGGCGTCGACCACCCCGCCGACCAGCACCACCGCGTCCACGTTCTGCTCGCGCAGCACCTCGACCAGCCGGACCTCCCGCTCCGGGTCGCCCTGCGTGGTCCCGATCATGACCAGCAGGTCCTCGGCGGCCGCCTGCTGCTCCACGCCGGAGACGACGCGGTTGAAGAACGGCGAGTTGATCGAGGACAGCAGCACCGAGATGATCTTCGCGCGGGTGCCGGACAGCGCCCGGGCGTGCGCGTTGACGACGTAGTCCAGCTCCTCCACCGTCCGCAGGACCTTCTCCCGCGTCGCGGCGGCCACCGGGTAGTTGCCGGTCAACACCCGCGAGACGGTCGCCATCGAGACCCCGGCCTGCGCGGCGACGTCCCGGATCGTCGCGGCGCGAGGGGTCTGCTGGGGTTCCGGAAGTCGTCTCGCCACCGTTACAGAATACGTTTGCTAGATCTTTTCCACTAGTCCGGGGGCACCGGTATCGCCATGATGCTCCCTATAACCCGGGAATGACCTCATCGTCGAACTTCGCCCGGCAATGCACACGGCGCTACGAATCTTGCGAACCAGTGTTCAACTGTTGCAATAGATAATCAGAGAGTTGCGAAACGCACGTCCGAACGTTACGTTCCCTTCAACATCGCGGCACCTCCTGGTTCGGTCGGCGAGGTCCGTGAGGAGTCGGTTCGCCATGGGGGTGTCGTGGAATTCCAGCTTCTCGGTCCGTTGCGAGTGCTCTGTGACGGCGAGCCGGTGGCGCTCGGCGCCGCCACCCAGCGCAGCGTGCTGACCGCGCTCCTGCTCGACGCCAACAGCGTCGTGTCGGTCGAGCGCCTGATCTCGGCGGTGTGGGACGGCAGTCCCCCGGCCTCGGTCGTCGCCAACATCCGGACGTACGCCTCGCAGCTGCGGGGGCTGCTGGTCGACTCCCGGGGCACCCGGCGGCTGGCCTGGCACCAGCAGGGATACCTGCTCTCGACGCGGGAGCACGAGATCGACCTCGCCGAGTTCCGCGCGAAGGCCCGGGCCGGCCGCCAGGAGCTGGCCGCCGGCCGGGCCGGCCAGGCGGTGCGGACGCTCGGCGCGGCGCTGCGGCTGTGGCGGGGCGCCCCGGCCGGGGACGTCCGGCCCTCGCTGAGCCTGGAGCGGCGGCTGTCGGCGATCGAGGACGAGCGCCTGAGCTGCGTGGAGGACTGGGTCGAGGCGCGGCAGCGGGTGGGCGACGACGCGGGCCTGGTGGTGGAGCTGCGGGAGCTGACGGCCGCGCACCCGCTGCGCGAGCGGCTCTGGTGCCGGCTGGTGCTCGCGCTCTACCGGTCCGGCGACGTCTCCGGGGCGCTGACGGCGTTCCGGCAGGCCCGGGACACGCTGGTCCGGGAGCTGGGAGTGGATCCGGGGCCGGAGCTGACCGGGCTGCACCGGGCGGTGCTGGCCCGGGACCGGGACCTGGACCTGCCCGCGCCGCACTTGGACAGCCCGGAGGCGGCGGCCCGGCCGATCGTGGTGGCGGTGCTCGGCGACCTGTCGTCGGCCGAGGTCTCGCAGCTGATGGAGTGCCTGCAGGGGTTCGGCGCCGAGGCGGGCCGGCCGCCGAGCCCGGCGGCCGGGCTCGGCGCGGCCCCGTGGCGGGCGATCAGAACCTCAGGGTCCTGATGGCCCGCCAGGGGTTCAGGCGACTAGCTGCACCAGCTGCACCCGACGTTGTTCTGCGGGAAGCAGACGGGCGAGCCGGGCGGGTTGTAGCCGACGCAGTTCTGGGTGCCCCAGTAGGAGCCGGTCCAGCAGGACTGCGAGTAGGTGCAGTAGTTGGCGGCGGCCGTGACCTTCGGCGCGATGACGCCGAGCATCCGATCCGAGATTTTCGCGACGAGTCGCATACCGCTTTCTCCTTAGATCGACGACGATATTGCGATGCCATCGTAAGGACGCCCGATACAGATCCCACATATGCAGAGCATATGCGCCACAACATCGCAGGATACTGCGTCACCACAGCTCAGAGTCCTGTATCGGGACTGTATGGCCGACCCGTACCGTGAGCCGTCAAACGAAGAGGAGGGACCGGATGCCATATCCCACAAAGGGCTGTCGGATATCTACAGCCATTGTCTTCCCGGTCGCCCCCGGAACGGAAATCGGCCGAATCCGCAAAATCTGGGAGCTGATATGAGCCTGCTCGGTGTCGCCGTCGTGGTGGTCGGTGCGATCGGCTGCCTGAACCTGCTGTTGACCTTCGGGGTGGTCCGCCGCCTGCGGGAGCACACGACCCTCCTCGCGGAAGGGCAGGGCGGGGGGTATCCGCGCGCCCGGCCCGACGCCGGCGCCGTGATCGACGCCTTCGAAGCGACCACGACGACCGGGGAGCCGGTCTCCCCCGCCGCCCTCAAGCCGGACACGCTGGTCGGCTTCTTCTCCTCGACCTGTGAGCCGTGCGCGAAGCTGCTGCCGGAGTTCGTCAAGACGGCAGCCGGCCTTCCGGGCGGCCGCGACCAGGTCCTGGCGATCGTCGCCGGGGACGCCGTCGCCGCCGCACCGCTGGTCGAAGCGCTGAGTCCGGTCGCGCGCCTGGTCGCCGCCGACGACGCGCGCACCGTCGGCGCGGCGTTCGGGGTCGAGGCGTTCCCCTCACTGTTCGTGGTCGGACCGGACGCGAGGACCGCCGCGAGCGCCGGGGACCTGACGGCGCTGCGCCGCCAAGCGCCCAGCGGCATGTTCCGGTGATGAGGGCGCCGGGGACCGCGGGAATGTCGTTGGCCGCGACCGCCGTCTGCGCGGCGCTGGCCGCCGCGGCGGTCCGGCACGTCCGCCGCCGCACACTGGTGGTGACCGTGACCGGCCCGAGCATGGAGCCCACCCTCCACGAAGGCGACCGCCTGCTGGCGCGCCGGGTCCCGCTCGCCCGGATCCGGATCGGCGACGTGGTCGTGATCGGCTCCCCGGACCTGGCGACCGGTCCCGACTACCGCAGTGCCGGCGGGGGCCGATTCCTGGTGACCCATCCCTGGGTGGTCAAGCGGGCCGCCGCCGTCCCCGGCGACCCGGTGCCCAAGGACCGCGTCCCGGCCCTGTCCGCCGTGCCCGAGCAGCATGTGCCGCCCGGCAAACTGGTACTGCTCGGCGACGGTGCGCTGAGCATGGATTCGCGACAGCTGGGCTACTACTCCGGCGACGGGCAGCTGCTGGCGGTCATGGTGAGAAAACTGTCGAACCCGAGGTCGGCGTGAAGCGCCTGGCGGGGGCGATGGCCCTGGCGGTGCGCGCGGCGCCGGCGTCGATGGCGCTGCGGGTCGGCACCACGCTGCTGTCCGGTGCGGCGCCGGTGGGTGTGGCGTGGCTGACCAGGAATCTGATCGACGATCTGGCGCGGCCGCAGCGGTCGGGGTTCTGGCTCCCGGCGTGCGCCCTGGCCGTCGCCGGGGCGTTGCTGGCGGTGAACCAGCATGTGGCGCGGTTCGCCGATCGGGAGGTCGCGCGGCAGGTGGCTTTGTCGGCGCAGACCGAGTTGTTCGCGGCGGTGACGCGGCCGGTCGGGATCGCGGAGCTGGAGGACCCGGCCGGGCAGAACCGGTTGCGGTTGGCCCAGCAGGCCGGGCAGGAGGCGCCGCAGCAGCTGACCGCCGCCGTGCTGGCGATCGGCCAGGCCGCGGTGACGCTCGCCGGGTTCCTGGTCGCGCTGGCGGCGCTGTCCCCGCTGATCGCGGTGCTGGTCGCGGTTTCGGGCCTGCCGGTGCTCGTCGCGCAGATCGGTCTCAGTCGGCGGCGTGCGGAGACGACCGTGCGCATCACACCGGGTCTGCGGCGGCAGGCTCACTACGCGATGCTGCTGATGGATGTGCGCGCGGCCAAGGAGATCCGGTTGTTCGGGCTCGGCCCCTACTTCCGGAGCCGGTTGGCGCGCGAGCTCGCGCAGGCGCAGGATGCCGAGCGCGCGGTGGACAAGGCGACGTTGCGCGTCGACGGCCTGCTGGCGGTGCTGACGGCCGCGGTGTCCGGCGGGGCCCTGGTCGCCGCGATCGCCCGGATCGGCGGCGGTGCCGGCACGGTCGGCGACCTCAGTGTCCTGATCGCGGCGCTGGCCGGGGTGCAGAGCGGCCTGGCGACGATGGTCTCGTCGATCGCGACGGCCGATCAGATGCTCATCCTCTACAGCCACTACGCGGCGGTCGTCGAGAGCGGCGCCACTGGCAGCGCCGAGAGCGGCGACCGCTCCTCCGAGACCGGATCGGCGACCCGGCCCGCCTCCCCCCTCCCCACCGCCGGCCCACTCCGCCAGAGTCTCGAATTCCACGACGTCTGGTTCCGCTACACCCCCGACAGCGACTGGATCCTGCGCGGGATCGACCTGATCATCGAACCCGGACAGTCCGTGGGCCTGGTCGGCCTCAACGGCGCCGGCAAATCCACGGTGGCGAAACTGATCTGCCGACTCTACGAGCCGACCCGGGGCTCCATCACCTGGAACGGGACCGACCTGCGGGACCTGGACGCCGCCTCCGTGCGGTCCCGGGTCAGCGCGGTCTTCCAGGACTTCATGAGCTACGAGATGTCGGCCGCCGACAACGTGGCCGTCGGCGACCTCGAGGCCGGCGGCGGCGAGGCCGGCCTGCGGGCCGCGGCCGCGCACGCCGGCATCGACGAGACCCTGGCCGCGCTGCCCGACGGCTACCGGACCATGCTCAGCCGGGTGTTCGACGCCGACGGCCCCGGGAGCGGGGCCACGCTGTCCGGCGGCCAGTGGCAGCGGGTCGCGATCGCGCGCGCCGCGCTGCGGGCCGGGGCCGACCTGCTCATCCTGGACGAGCCGTCCTCCGGGCTGGACGCGCTGGCCGAGGCGGCGGTGCACGAGAGCCTGCGCACGCTGCGGACCGGCCAGGCCAGCCTGCTGATATCGCACCGTCTCAGTTCCCTGCGCGACGCCGACCGGATCGTGGTCCTCGGCGGCGGCAGGGTCGCCGAGGCGGGCAGCCACGACCTGCTGATGGCCCGCGGCGGCCTCTACGCGCGGCTGTTCCAGCAGCAAGCTCGCGGCTACCAGCTCCCGGCCCTGGGGCGGCCCGCATGATCCGGATGGTGCTGGCGCAGCTGCGGTTCCGCCCCGGGCGGGCCGTCGCGCTGGTGGGCGCGCTGGTCGTCGCGGTCACCTCGTTCTCGGTGCTGACGGCGACGGCGAGCACCCAGCGCCTGGCGGTGGCGGGCACGGTGAACCGGAACGCCCGGGGCGCGTACGACGTGCTGGTCCGGCCGGCCGGGTCGACGTCGGCGACCGAGGCCGGCGACGGCCTGGTGTCCTCCACAGCCTCGACCGGCCTGTCCGGCGGGATCACCGAGGACCAGTGGCGGCGGATCCTCGCGATCCCGGGCGTCGACGTGGCGGCACCGGTCGCGGTGGTGGGCTACACGCTCCAGACGGTGCGGCTCCCGGTCGACCTGTCCTCGGCCCTCGACCCGGCGGCGCGCTCCCAGGTGCTGCGAGTGCGGACGACCCAGGTCTCCGAACGCGGACTGACCCGCGTCCCGACGCTCAACCCGTACCAGAACAGCGATTACTACGCCTACATCACCGGCAACCCGCTGCACACCCTGACCAATCCGCAGGGGAGCTACTCGAACCAGACCCCGCTGGAGATCGGTCCGAACGGCGCCGCGCGGCCGGTGTGCGTGCTGGCCAACCCGGGGATCTCGTCCGCGACGAACTCCTCGCAGGCTCCTGATGTGGCGCTGACCTGCGGGTCGACCAACGCCGACGACGACTGGAACGCCTCGGGGAGCACCGACGCCCCGGCCGCCGGGACCACCGTCGTGGTGTCGTTCCCCTCGTTGATCGAGGCCGTGGACCCGGTGCAGGAGGCCAAGCTCGCCGGGCTGGACGGCGCGGTCGGCAAGGGCTCCTACTTCACTCCGGATCAGGGCCCTGTCGAGCGCAGCGGCACCCAGGGGCAGTTGTTCGGGACGACCGGGCTGCTGGCCGGCAATCCGGTGAGCGCGACCGAGATCCCGATGCTGATCGCCTCCGGCACGGCGGTGGACGAACAGCTCGAACTCGCGGTGTCCCGGCTGCCGGCCGACGCGGCCGCGCAGGTGGCCGGCGGCGCCACGAACCTGGCGCTGGCCAAGACCCTGCCGTCGATGCCGGAGACGCCGGTCACGACCTTCTCCGTCGACGCCCAGCAGGCCTACCGCAAGCTGGTGGACGTCCTGGAGCACCCGGCCGGGCCCTACGACGCCGGGCTGACCGAATACCTGACGGCTCACCCGCTGGCCTTGACGCCGACCGCCGACGGACTGGCCCCCTCGGTGCTCACGCCCGGATCGAACAAGCTGCTGCCGACCACGGATCTGAGCTACCAGGTCGGGACCGGCGACCTGTCCCGGTCCGGCGACCTGGTCGAGCCGGCGCTGCGGGGGCTGGAGCAGCACACTGCCAAACGCGACCTCCAGAACCGCGGCAGCGTCGCGCCGCAGATCCAGATCGTCGGCGAGTTCGACCCGGCGAAGCTGCGGGCGAACCAGGCCGGGCTGGGCGCGGTCCCGATGGAGACCTACTTCCCCGCGCAGGCCACCGGCGCCGACGCGCTGTCGAAGACCGCGCTCGACGGCCGGACCCTGCTGCCGAACGGCAACATCAGGGGCCTGCTGTCGGTGCCGCCGACGATGATCACCACGCTCAGTGCGCTGGCCGTCCTCGACGATCCGACGCGGTTCGAGAACGCGAAGCCGGAGCTGGGCGTCGACCGGGCCGCGCCGATCAGCGCGGTCCGGGTCCGGCTGTCCGGGGCGCTGGGCGTCGATCCGCTCTCGCGCGAGCGGGTCCGCCTGGTCGCGCAGGAGATCAAGACCCGGACCGGGCTCGACGTCGACATCACGGTCGGCTCCTCCCCCGCGCCGGTGACCGTCCTGGACCCGGCCGGCGCGCACGGTCGGCCCGCGTTGCGGCTCGCCGAACTGTGGTCGCGCAAAGGCGTCGCCGCGGTGATCGTCGCCGCCATCGATCGCAAGTCCCTGATCCTGTTCGTACTCGTGCTCTGCGTCTGCGCACTGTTCACGGCCGGCGCCACCGGCGCCGCCGTCCGGTCCCGCCGCCCGGAGCTCGGGGTGCTGGCGTGCCTGGGCTGGCCGGCCCGGCGGCTGTTCGCCCTGCTGCTGGGCGAGGTCGCGGCCGAGGGGCTGGTGGCCGGGCTGGCCGGGGCGGCGCTGGCGATACCGGCCGGGTCGGTTGCCGGCGTCCATGTCAGTGTGCTGCGAGCGGTGACGGCGGTCCCGGCGGCCGTCATGCTGGCCCTGGCGGCGGCCTCGTGGCCGGCGTTCCGGGCGGCGCGCGCCGATCCCGGCGCCGCCGTCGCCGTCGCGGTGTCCGGGCCGCGGCGGGCGGTGCGGCTGGCCGGGATCACCCGCCTGGCGCTGGCGAACCTGCGGCGCACGCCGGGCCGCACGGTGCTCGGGGCCTCGGCACTGGCGCTGGGGGTCGGGGCGCTGGTGGCGCTGGCCGGGATCGCGACGGCGTTCAGCGGCACGGTCACCGGAACGCTGATGGGGGACGCGGTCAGCGTGCAGGTCCGGGGCACCGATGTCGCGGCGGCGGTGATCGCGCTGCTGCTGGGCATGGTCACGGTCGCGGACGTCGTGTACCTCAACATCCGGGAGCGGTCGGGCGAGCTGGCGCTGCTGCGCGCGGTCGGCTGGCGGGACCGGGCCCTGAACCGCCTGGTGCTGACCGAGGCCGCGGTGATGGCGGCGGTCGGGGCCGGCGGCGGCGCGGGCGCGGCGGTCCTGGCCGAGGCGGCGTTCGCGGGGCGGTTCACGCCGGGGCTGATCGTGACGGGCGCCGTCACCGCGGTCGGGGCGGTGGTGTTCGCGGTGGCGGCCGCGGCCGTGCCGACGGTGGCGATCCATCGGGCGCCGGCGGCGCCTTTGCTGGCCGAGGGATAGGAGATGGCTTGTGGCCGACGCGAGCGCTGACAGGGGTGACGGGGTGGCCGTGGTGCTGGAGGACGTCCGCAAGACGTTCGGCACCCGCGACGCGCGGATCAGCGCCGTCGACGGTGTCGGCCTGGTCCACGAGGCCGGCTCGGTCGTGGCCCTGACCGGCCGGTCCGGCTCGGGCAAGTCGACGCTGCTGCACCTGATCGGCGCCATCGAGCGGGCCGACGCCGGCACGATCCGGGTCGGCGGCACCGTGGTCACCGCCGCGCGCCGGGCCGAGCTCGCCGCCTACCGCCGCACGATCGGGTTCGTCTTCCAGCGGTTCCATCTGCTGCCGGCCCTGACCGCGCGGGACAACGTCATGGTGCCGCTGGTCCCGGACCGGCGCCGGGCCCGGGCGGCGGCGGCCCGCGCCGACGAGCTGCTGGCCGCGGTCGGCCTGGCGGACCGGGCCGGCGCGCTGCCCTCCCAGTTGTCCGGGGGCCAGCAGCAGCGGGTGGCGATCGCCCGCGCGCTGGTGGCCGACCCGGGCCTGCTGCTGGCCGACGAGCCGACCGGGAACCTCGACTCGTCGACCGGCACGCAGATCATCGATCTGCTGTTGGAGCTCAACGCGGTCTATGGCACGACACTGATGATCGCGACGCACGATCCGGCGCTGGCGGCCCGGTGCGGCGCGTCGATCGTGATGCGGGACGGACGGATCGCGCAGCGGATCGAGGGGGACGGCGGCTGACGCGCTGTGGGCCGCTGTGAACCGGTGTGACCGCTGTGACCGCCGTGCTCAGCGAGTGGCGTGCAGGCAGGCGACGGCCATCGCCCCGGTGGCCATGCTGATCACGCCGGTCGTGCTCCCGGTGTTGCGGGTGGCCCGGCCGAACATGCCGCCGTACCCGCGCGTCACGGTGAACACGCCCCACATCACCGTGTAGGGATCGAGCTCGCCGTCCTCGGTCGGGAAGTAGTCGGGTTCGGGGCGGATCAGGCGCTGGACTGTGAAGGTGCCGTCGAGGCTCTGGCGGATCTGCTGCTCCCAGTACTCCTGGGTGACGTGCGGGTCCGATCCGAGGACCACGCCGATGCCGCCGTGCATCAGCGTCGGCTTGAGCACCAGGTCGCCGCGGTTCTTCAGGGCGTATTCGACGAGGTCGACCGTCTCCCCGGTCTCCAGGGTGGCCTCGCCGTCGGCGAGGATCCGGGTCCAGGGCAGCAGGCGGCCGAGGCTGACCTGCTCCTCCGGGGTGAACAGCGCGCGGTTGGCGCCGTCGGCGACCATGGCCAGGGCGTTCTTGCTGGCGAAGGCCTCGGCGTCCAGCGGCGTGAAGACCCGCACCTCCCCGCGCTCCGCGGCCGCCATCAGGGGCGCCATCACCTCGATCTCGTGCGGCCGCGTGACCAGGTTCTCCAGGATGAAGGTGCGGTAGACCACGTCGACGCGCTGTCCCCGCAGCCAGACCGCGCCATCGCGGTACTCCAGATCGCCGAGGTGGCAGGCGCCGGCGCGGATCCCGTACTTCTCGTCCCAGGTCTCGGCGGCGCGCTGGAGGTATTCGCCGAGGCCGGCGAAGCTCCCGGGCGAGTCCACGATCGCGACGAACGGGTCAGTGTCCTGGGCGACGCCGGTCTCGGCGAACATGGTGTGCAGGACCTCGACCCGGGTGTCGGTGAACTCCAGCCCGTGGTCGGCGGCGAACCCGGCCAGCGTCGGGTGCCGGACCATCGCCCGGGCGAGTTCGGCGATGTCCAGTCCGCCCAGGGCGCTGCCCATGTTGAACTCGACGACCTTGAAGCCGCCGGGCACGGCCAGGACGTCGGCCCGGGCGAACCGGGTCACCTCGGCGGCGCGGCCGCGCGCGGCCATGTCGGCCTGGGGCTCGGTCATCCCCACCGCGCGGGCGAAGGCGGCCAGGTCGCCGCCGAACAGCCGGTCCGGGAGGCTGACCAGCGCGGAGCGGAGGTTGGTCAGGTCCTGGGTGAGCTGCGCGTGCTCCGGCGCGGTGAGGAACATCGGGCACGGCAGGTAGCGGCCTTTGAAGAAGGCCTCCAGTTCCTTCACCTCGGCGATCGGGCCGAGCAGTGCGGACGGCCGGTCCCCGTTGCGCCGTACCAGGTCGAGATAGGCGGTGGCCAATTCGTTCCCTGTCATGGATCAGCGATCCTCTCTGGTCGAGACCGTTGACGGGGCGTGACGTTAGCAGGGCCCTTAATTAGCGGGCCACAGGCGATGCCTAGGTGATTACGTGTATTGCTAAGGACCTTGCACCTGGGAACGCCCCGGATCCGCAGGGGATAAAAGCTGACAAATCACGCACCCGGTCGGGCCCGCGCCGCTCGTCGGGCCGCCCGGGCGGGGGTCTGGCACAATTCCTCGTGTGATCCCGGCCGGCGCGCAGACGACGCGCGATCTCCGTCGCCGCAGCCGTGCTGCCCTCTTGTCGTCGGTGTACCTCGGGCAGGCGGCGAGCCGCCCGGACCTGGTGCGGCTGACCGGGATGAGCTCGGCGGCCGTCAGCAACGTGGTCTCCGGGCTGATCGCCGACGGGCTGGTGGCCGAGGCCGGGTCGGTGGACTCCAACGGCGGGCGGCCGCGGACCGTGCTGGAGGCCCGGCCCGGGTACGGCTACGTCGTCGGGGTGGACATCGGCGAGACCCACATCCAGGTGGTGCTGTTCGACTGGACGCTGTCCACGCTGGCGACCACGACGCACGAGATCCGGGTCGGCCGCCTCGATCCGGACGTGGTGGTCCGGCTGGTGGTCTCCGGCGTCGGCTCGCTGCTGGACAGCACCGGGGTGGCGCTGGAGGCGCTGCTCGGCATCGGGGTCGGCGTGCCCGGCTCGGCGCAGAACGACGAGCGCGGCACCGTCCACGCCCCGACGCTCGGCTGGTCCGGCGTGCCGTTGGGCGACGCGCTGCGCGCCGAGATCGGCGTGCCGATCTTCATCGACAACTGCGCGCGGACGCTGGGGCAGGCCGAGGCCTGGCGCGGCGCCGGACGCGAGGCGCGGCGCGCGGTCGTCGCGCTGTGGGGCGTCGGGGTCGGGGCCGCGATCGCGGAGGGCTCCTCGCTCGCCGAGAGCGGATCGAGCTCGACCAGCGAGTGGGGCCACACGGTGATCGAGGCCCGCGGCCGGGCCTGCCGGTGCGGGTCGCGCGGGTGCCTGGAGGCGTACGTCGGGGCCACGGCGATCCTCGACGCGTATCTCGCGCATCCGGCGGGCCGGCCGTTCGCCCACGAGGGCACCGAGGCGCGGATGGCCGAGCTGGTCCGGCGGGCCGCCCGCGGCGACGACGAGGCAACCGCGGCGACGCTGGACGAGGTCGCCGAGTATCTGGGCATCGGCGTCGCCAATCTCATCAACCTGATCAATCCGGACCAGGTGATCCTCGCCGGCTGGGTCGGCGAACTGCTCGGACCGCTGCTGCTGCCCGCGATCCGCGCCGTCGCGCAGCGCTACGCGCTGTCGTACCTGTTCGAGCAGACCCGGATCGGGCTCGGCGAGCTGGGGTCCGGCGCGGTCGCGCTGGGCGCGGCGACACTGCCGGTGGCGCGGCTGCTGGCGGCGGGCGGCCAGCTCGCGGCCTGACGCCGTTTCCCGCCGCACCGCCGTCACGCCGCTTCCCCGCCGCACCGCCGTCCCCATAGCAGGCCGCCCGCTCAACATCCTCCCCACCCCGCCGTTGTCAGCTGTCGATCACTTCGCTTACGTTGTAGACAAAGTGACGGGCGCCGGAATCGGCGCCTTTCGACGTGCCCGGGAGGCCTCATGCCGGTCCAGTCCCCCACTACGCAGCCGGAGCCGCGGGTCGCCGCGCGGCGGCGCGCGCTGATCGTCCGCGGTGGTTGGGAGGGTCATTCGCCGGTCGCGACCACGGATTTGTTCCTGCCCGCACTCCGCGCCGCCGGATTCGCCGTGGACGTGGCCGACGACCTCGACGTGTATTGCGACGCCGCCCGGCTGGCCGGCACGGACCTCGTGGTCCAGTGCTGGTCGGAGGGGGAGTTGACCAAGGAGCAGGGCGCCGGGCTGGTGGCCGCGGTGGCGGCCGGCACCGGCTTCGCCGGCTGGCACGGCGGAGTGCTGGCGGCCTTCCGCGACCCCGAGTATCTGCGCATGGTGGGTGGTTTGTTCCTGTTCCATCCGCCGGAGTTCCTGACCTACCGGGTGCGGATCGCGGCCGAGCACGCCGGCCATCCGATCCTGGCCGGGCTCGCGGACTTCGACGTCCACAGCGAGCAGTACTGGATGCTCACCGACGACCGCAACACCGTACTGGCGACCACGGACGTGGCGCCGCGCGACGGCGGCCAGGGCGCGGGCCCGGTGTCCATGCCCGTGGTGTGGACGCGCCGGTGGGGCGCCGGGAAGGTGTTCGTCTCGGCCGTCGGGCACCGGCTCGCGGACCTGCGGGAGCCCACTGTCAGGACCCTGACGGAGCGCGGTCTGGTCTGGGCCGCGCGGTAGCCCGGCCGCGCGGCACCCGCGCGCCGGAGGCGTTGACAACGATTTCCCCGACCCTTAGCTTTCATCGTGAACAAAGCCCGGTGCGGCTTCGGGAACATCCGGAAACCGCGCGGAATCGGCGCCCACCCGCGCCGTTCCCGCGGCTCGGCCGCCGCCGTCGCCGACGTCGCGACCCGCGGCGGGCGACCCGTCCGGAAAAGCAGCACCGCGACGCCACGCCGCACCCGCCGGCGGATCTCCACCGTCGGACCCCCGCCGTCAGGGGGCGGACACGCAAGCGACACATACGCAACACACGCAGAGGATCATCGATGAGTTCTGCCAGCACCGAAGCAGTGGAGTACACCGCCTCCGTCTTCATCGACGGCCGGTTCGAAGCCCCCGCCTCCGACTGGCGGCCGGTCCTGGACAAGGCGGCCGGCACGGCCTTCGCCCGCTACGGCGACGCGTCGGCCGAGCAGGTCAACCGCGCCGTCGCCACGGCGCGCAGCGCGCAGCCGGCCTGGGCCGACACCGACGCGAACACCCGCTGCGACATCCTGCGCGCCTTCGCCGCGCAGCTGGAGCAGCGGCGCGACGAACTGATCACCCTGATCGTCCGGGAGACCGGCGGCACCACGGCCAAGGCCGAGGAGGAGCTCGGGCAGGCGGTCAACCAGCTGCTGAACTCCGCGACGCAGCTCACGGAGAACGCCGGCGCTATCCTGCCGCCGTACAAGCCGGGCAAGATCTCGCTGTCCCGGGCCGTCCCGCTCGGCGTCATCGGGCTGATCGTGCCCTGGAACTACCCGATGAGCCTGGCGATGCGCGCACTGGCCCCGGGCCTGGCCTACGGCAACGCCGTGGTGCTCAAGCCCGCCGAGCTGACGCCGATCGCCGGCGGCCAGGTGCTGGCCGAGGCCGCGGCGGCGGCCGGGGTCCCGGACGGCGTGTTCGCGGTGCTGCCCGGCGACGGCGTGGCCACCGGCGCCGCACTGTCCCGGCATCCCGGCCTGGACCTGATCCACTTCACCGGGTCGTTCGAGGTCGGGGCGGCGATCACCGCCTACGGCGCGGCGGCCGGGCAGGCCGTGGTCACCGAGCTCGGCGGCGACAACGCCTTCGTCGTGCTCGACGACGCCGACGTGGACCGGGCCGCCGCCTGCGCGGTCTGGACCTCGCTGTGGTACCAGGGCCAGACCTGCATCAGCGCCGGACGGCACCTGGTGCACCGGTCGGTCGCCGCGGAGTTCACCGAGGCGGTCGTGGAGCGGGTCCGCAAGCTGCGGGTCGGCGACCCGCTGCGCGAGGACGTGGACCTGGGGCCGGTGATCAGCGCCGGCCAGCTGGCCCGCTTCCACCAGGGCCTGGTGCTGCCCTCGATCGCGGCCGGCGCGCGGGTCGCCGTCGGCGCCGAGCACGACGGCCTGTTCTACCGGCCCACGGTGCTCACCGACGTGACGCCGGACATGCCGGTCTTCCAGGACGAGACGTTCGGGCCGGTCCTGCCGATCACCGTCGTGGACTCCGAGGACGAGGCCGTGGAGCTGGTGAACCGGCACCGGACGCTGATGAACTCGGTGTTCACCGGCGACCCGCTGCGCGGCTACGCGTTCGCCGCGCGCCTGCACAGCAACGAGGTGCACGTCAACGACGGCTACGCCCGCCACGGCGGCGAGGGCCAGCAGGCCGGGTTCACCCGGCGGCAGTGGATCGGCGTGCAGACCGCGCCGACGTCCTACCCGGCCTGGGCCGAAGGCTTCTGACACACCCATCACCCACAAGGAGGCAACGGATTGCGTACCAACCTCAGCAGGGGCACGACCGCCCTGGCGGTGGCCGCGACGGCGCTGGTGCTGGCCGGTTGCGGCTCGTCCGGCTCGTCGGCGGCCAAGTCCGGAAGCACCGGCGGCTCGGGCGGTTCGAGCAGCTCCGGCAGCTCCGGCGGATCCGGCGGCAAGGTGACGCTGACCTACGTGAACTGGGACGGCGGCATGCAGGCCGCGGTGGACCAGTGGAACAAGGAGAACCCTGACATCCAGGTGCAGCTGAGCAAGCCGGCCGGCACCGGGTACACCCTCTACAACAAGCTGATCACCAACAACGCCGCGGGCACCAACCCGGACGTCACCGAGGTCGAGTACCAGGCGCTGCCGGCGCTGATCGCGAACAAGGTGATCGTGCCGATCGACAAGTACGTCGGCGACATCTCCGCCGACTTCGACAAGGCCTCGCTTTCCCAGGTGCAGTTCGAGGGCAAGACCTACGGCGTCCCGCAGAACACCTGCCCGATGGTGTTCTTCTACCGCAAGGACATCTTCGACCAGCTGGGGCTGAAGCCGCCGACGACCTGGGACGAGTACGCGGCCGACGCCGCGGCCGTCCACGCCAAGAACCCCAAGCAGTACATCGGCAACTTCTCCGCGGTCGACTCCGGCTGGTTCGCCGGGCTGGCGCAGCAGGCCGGGGCCAACTGGTGGACGACCTCGGGCACCACCTGGAAGGTCGCCATCGACGACGCGCCGACCCAGAAGGTCGCGAACTACTGGAGCGACCTGATCACCAAGGGCCTGGTCTCCCCCGAGCCCAACTGGTCGCCGCAGTGGAACACCGAGATGAACGACGGCACCATCATCGGCTGGGTGAGCGCGCAGTGGGCGCCGAACCAGCTGCCCTCGATCGCCAAGGACACGGCCGGCAAGTGGGTCGCCGCGCCGCTCCCGGCCTGGAGCGCCGGCGACCCGACGGTCGGGATCTGGGGCGGGGAGACCGAGGCGGTGACCGCGAACTCCAAGCACCCGGCCGAGGCCGCGAAGTTCGTGAAGTGGCTGAACTCCTCCCCCGAGGGCGTCAAGATCCTGATCGAGCAGGCGGCGGCGTTCCCGGCCTCGCTGGCCAACCAGTCGCAGGAGGCGCTGAAGACCCCGCCGCCGTTCATGAGCAACCAGGCGGACTACAACACGCTGATCGCGGCGCAGGCGAAGAACACCCGGACCTTCCAGGTCTGGGGCCCCAACGCCAACGTCACGTTCGACGCCTACTCCAACGGCTTCGCCGCCGCCCTGCAGAACAAGACGCCCCTGAGCGCCGCGCTGACCCAGATGCAGCAGGCCACCGTCGACGACCTGAAGAAGCGCGGCTTCTCCGTCGCGGGCTGAGGAAGGAAACGATGAGTGTCACCGGAGACCGGTCCGGCACGCCGTCGGCACCGCGCACCATGAAGACCGGCGCGAGCGTCCACGGGGTACGCGACGTTCCCGAGTCGGCGTCGCGGCCGCCCCGCGGACGGCGGCACACCCTGCTGCCGCAGACCCTGCTCGTCCCGGCCGTGGTGCTGTTCCTGCTGTTCACGGTCGCGCCGGGCGGCTACGCGATCTACCTGAGCCTGATGAAGGACAAGGTCGGGGGCGGCCTGTTCGGCGACCAGAACCCGACCACGGTGTTCGCCGGCCTGGAGAACTACCGCTCGGCCTTCGGCGACGCCGAGTTCTGGCACAGCATCGGCCGGATGCTGCTGGTCGCGGTGATCGGCGTGCCCGCGACCATCGCCCTGGCCACCCTGTTCGCCCTGTGCCTGGACGCCAAGCGGGCCCGGCTGGTCGGCTTCGCCCGGCTGGCGATCTTCCTGCCGTACGCGGTGCCGGGCGTGGTCGCGACCTTGCTGTGGGGCTTCCTGTACCTGCCGGCGACCAGCCCGATCGGCGGCGGGACGGTGGACTACTTCGGGTCCAAGATGGTGTTCTTCGCCGTGGCGAACGTCGCGGTGTGGGGCGTCCTGGGCTTCAACATGGTGGTCGTCTACACCTCGCTGCGCGGCCTGCCGCGCGAGCTGTTCCAGGCCGCCGAACTGGACGGGGCCAGCGAGTTGCAGATCGCCCTGCGCATCAAGCTGCCGATGCTGGCCCCGACCCTGACGCTGATCTCGGTGTTCTCGCTGATCGGCGCCCTGCAGCTGTTCAACGAGCCGACCACGCTCAAGCCCATCACCAACGCGATCAGCTCCACCTGGGTGCCGCTGATGCGGGTCTACACCGACGCCTTCGTCGACAACGACATCCACCGCGGGGCCGCCGCCTCGTTCCTGCTCATCGTGCTGACCGTCACGGCCACCGTGGCCGCCAACGCGGTGCTGCGGCTGATAGCGCGAAGGAGTGAACGATGACAGCAGTGACGACGGCCGCCCGAACGGCCGGCGCGGCCGCCCCCGCGAAGCGTCCGCGCACCAACTGGATCCCGACGGTCATCCTGCTGATCGGCGCCGTGTACTGCGTGCTGCCGGTGGTGTGGATCGTGATCGCGTCCACCAAGACCAACAGCGAGCTGTTCTCGACCGCCCCCTTCGCCCCGTCCTTCCACGGCGGGTTCTTCTCGAACCTGCGGGCGCTGTTCGCCTACGACCACGGCATCTTCGCCCGCTGGGCGCTCAACTCCGTGATCTACGCGGTCGGCGGAGCCACGCTGTCCACGATCGTCTGCGGCTGCGCCGGCTACGCCCTGGGCAAATACCGCTTCCTCGGCAGCGTCTGGCTGTTCCGGATGATCGTGGCCGCGGTCCTGCTGCCGCAGATCATGCTCGCCATCCCGCAGTTCCTGCTGCTGGCGAAGTTCGGGATGACGAACAACTACGCCGCGGTGATCCTGCCGCAGCTGGTCAGCCCGTTCGCGATCTACCTGTGCAAGATCTACGCGGAGGCCTCGGTCAGCGACCAGCTGCTGGAGGCGGCGCGCGTCGACGGGGCCTCCGAGTGGCGGATGTTCGCCTCCATCGGCTCCCGCCTGATGGCGCCGGCCCTGGTCACCGTGTTCCTGTTGCAGTTCATCGGCATCTGGAACAACTTCATGCTGCCGTTCGTGATGCTCAACCGCGACCGGCTGTTCCCCCTGACCGAGGGTCTCTACGGCCTGCTCATCATCACCGGCGGCCAGGCCGCGCAGTACACCATCGTCATCGTCGGCGTCCTGGTGTCCGTGATCCCGCTGGCGACGATTTTCCTGCTCCTGCAACGCTACTGGCGCGTCGACCTGGTTTCCGGAGGAATCAAGGCATGACCGGCGGCACCCGACCCACCCTCCCCCGCCTGGCCTTCGGCGCCGCCGCGATAGCCCAGCCGGAGGTCAGCCCCGATCAGGCCCTGGACTGCTTCGAGGCCGCATGGGACAGCGGCATGCGCTACTTCGACACCGCGCCGATGTACGGAGGCGGCCACTCCGAGCGCCTGCTCGGCGTGGCCCTGCGCGGCCGCCCCCGAGCGGACTACCTGCTCAGCACCAAGGTGGGACGCCTGGTCCGGCCCGACCACCCGGACACCGCACAGACCCAGGCCGAGTGGATCTACGACTTCAGCCGGGAAGGCGTCCTCACGTCCCTGGAGGAGAGCCTGCACCGGCTGGGCGTCGACAGCGTGGACATGGTCTACATCCACGACCCCGACGACCACTGGCAGCAGGCCCTGGACGGCGCCTGGCCGACCCTGGCCCGACTCCGCGACGAAGGAGTGGTCCGCGCCATCGGCGCCGGGATGATCCAGGCCCCGATGCTGGCCCGCTTCATCCGCGAGACCGATGTGGACCTGGTCCTGGCAGCGGGCGTCTACACCTTGCTGGACACCCAGGCGATGGACGAGCTGCTGCCGGAGGCCGAGAAACGCGGCGTGGCCGTGGTAGCAGCCCAATCACTGCACGGCGGACTGATCGACGGCGTCACCAACGCCACCTTCCGCTACCGACCCATGGATGACGAGACCCGGGCGAAAACGACCCGCATCGCAAAGGTCTGCCACGAGTTCGGCATCCCGACCGCCGCCGCCGCGCTCCAGTTCCCGCTCGGGCACCCCGCAGTCCAGTGCGTCCTCACCGGCCCCGCATCCCGCGACCAGCTGATGGAAAACCTCGCCTGGGCAGCCCTGCCGATCCCATCCGGCCTATGGGAGCAGCTCCGACATGAGGGACTGCTCCCACCAGATGTGCCAGTACCAAAAGCCTGACATCACCGCCGCGCAGGCAGAATCGCATTGTCAGCACTCAGCCCGCCATCCACCGGAACCGTGACGCCGGTGACGTAGGACGCAGCCGAGGAGGTCAGAAACCAGACCACCTCGGCTTGTTCGCGCGGCTCGGACCACCGCCCCATCGGAATCCGCGCCGCGATGGCCGGGCCCAACCACGGATCAGCAACCTGCGCCGCGGTCATCGCCGTGACCGTGCCACCCGGCGCTATCGCATTGATGCGAATGCCCTCCGACGCATAATCCACCGCAAGGCCGCGAACAAGGTTGACGATCGCGGCCTTCGACGCGTTGTACGCCCACGTATGGGCATCGCCCCGCAACCCCGACACCGACGACGTGGCGACAATCGCCCCTCCCCCCACCGCGCGCATAGCCGGCACCACAGCACGCACCCCCGACGCCACACCCCCGACATTGACGGCAAGAATGCGCGCGAACCGCTCCAACGCACCATCCGACTCCAGCGGCCCCGCACCCCCGATCCCGGCATTCAACACAGCCGCGTCAAGCCGCCCGAACCGCTCCTGCGCCAGCTCCACCGCAGCCGCATTGGTCGCGTCGTCAGCAACATCCCCCGCCAGCGTCGCCACACCCCCCAACCCGGCCAGCCGCTCCGCATCACGGTCAACAGCCACCACGCCATATCCGCGCTCCGCATAAAGCCGCGCGGCAGCCAACCCGATCCCCGAACCGGCTCCGGTGATCAGAACAACCTTCTGAACGCTCATAGTCCATCCAAGCTGTGAGACAGGGGTAACCATCCCGGCACCGCCGTAGGCATGATGAGAGTATCCACTATCTCTACCGATTCAGTAGAGATTCTCGACCACAGGAGCACCGCATGACCGTCCAGGACGTCGAAACAGACACCTTCGCCCACGACTGGCAGGAATGGCACAACGGCCACGAGGCCAGACTGGCCGACCCCCACGGCTTCCTGGCGATCACCAACCTGCACTGGCTCCAAGAGACCCCCGAGCGCTTCCCCGACGCCCCCGGCGCCTGGTCCACCGGCCCCGACGGCGTCCACGTAACCCTGGCCGAAGGCGAGGAACTCATCCTCGACGGCACCCCCCTCCACGGCGACCACACCTTCGGCCCCATCCCCGAACGCGCCAGCCTCTACCCCAAAGCAGGCAACGCCTCCATCGAGATAGCCAAGCGCGGCGGCCACGACATCCTCCGCCCCCGCCACCCCGAAAACCCCCTCCGCGTCGCCTTCACCGGCACCCCCACCTACACCCCCGACCCCCGCTGGTCAGTAACCGGCCGCTACATCCCCTTCCCCGAACCCCGCCCCACCACAGTCGGCGCCGCAGTAGAAGGCCTCCACCACGTCTACGACGCCCCCGGCCGCATAGAGTTCGACCTCGCCGGCGAACACCTCACCCTCACAGTCTTCAACGGCCACGAACCCGGCACCCTCACCGCCCTGTTCACCGACACCACCTCCGGCCACACCACCTACGCCGCCAACCGCTCCCTCCACATCCCCACCCCCACCCCCGACGGCACAGTCCACCTGGACTTCAACCGCGCCGCCAACCTCCCCTGCGCCTACACCGACCTGGCCACCTGCCCCCTCCCCCCAACGGAGAACCACCTCCCGGTAGCCATAGAAGCAGGCCAAAAGACCCCCCTCGAACGCGCCTGACCCAAACCACCAGCGGCCGCAGGCACCCAACCGGCGGCCGCGCCAACCAACAGCAACTCGCGACCCGAGCAGCCAAGCAGCCGAGAGTCCGCCAACGGCAGCCACACACCCAACGCACCAACGCCGCAAGGGTTTCCAAGCAGGCACTCACAGACGGAACGCACCAGCCGGACAGCGACCCGCTCGCTCAGCACACCACGACCGCGAAGGTTCCCAAGCCAGCAGCCCCCCGCGAGACGCGCCAGCTCCGCAGGGTCTCGAACCAGGCGAGTCAGCCCAGCGAGGTACTCCCGCCCGGCAGCCCCACGCCCAGCACGCCTCGACTACGAAAGCCTTCCACCAGGCGAATCAGCCCTGCGAAGGTCTCCCAACCGGCGGCCGGATTGCCCAACGCATCATCCCTCAGACCAAAGGTCTCTCATCCGGCGGCCGGCATGCGCAACGCATCAGCCCCCACCGCCGTGATTGTCAGTCCCCTGCCTGGGTTTTCGGTTCGTTCCCCTCGGTCACGTCGGCAGGGCTTTGCCTACAGTGCCGCCGACCGGGTGTCCAGTCCATGCACGCGCAACCGCAGCCCAACAGCGCTCACCGCAGCGGCATGGACTTGACACCCGGGCGGCGGCACTGTACCCGTAGGGCTGCCGACGTGACCGAGGGGAACGAACCCCCACCTCACCAACTGCCAGCGCAGGGACTGACCAGACCCCCCTATGGAGCCGGCGCCAGTTCCCCGAGGGATCCGAGGCCCCCGCCGGAGGCGCCTGCTTTTCGCTTTTCACAGCTTTTGACTGGCTTTTGACTTTGATCTTGCCCAACCGCAAGCTGCGGCCGACTGCTCACAGAACCCGCAGCCCGCCGCAGCTCGCACCACCTACTTCAGCCTCAGCCTCAGCCTCAGATTCAGATTCAGCCTCAGCCCTCTCCCCCTCAGCTGTTGTTCGCCAAAGCCAACAACCGCGCAGCAGTACCGTTGAACCGATCCCGGTCCACAGCCCCCGAGATCCCACTCACCGAACCCGAATCCGTGTACTGCCAGATCGTCGCGTACGGGAAGCCGGCCGGAATGGTCGGGTTCGCCGCCGTGGTCCAGTTCGCCACGTACAGCGGACTCTTCGCCGACATCCCGCTCCAGCTCCCAGTGCAGGTGTTCCACCAACTGGGGCTGGTGTAGATCACCACATCCCGCGTCGTCTTAGCCTTGTACGTGTTGTAGAACGCAAGAATCCAGTTCCGCATCGACGTGGTCGACAGCCCGGCGCAGCCACCCTCCAGGTCGAGCATCCCGGGCAGCGTCAGGTTGTCCGCCGACCACGCACCGCCATGCGTGGCAAAGTACGTAGCCTGCGCCGAACCGCTGGAGAGCCCCGGCTGCGCGAAGTGGTAGGCGCCGCGAATCACCTTGGCGTTGTACGCATGCAGGTAGTTGGCGCTGAACTGCGGGTCCGTGTACGTCGTGCCCTCAGTCGCCTTGATGTACGCGAACGAGATCCCCGCACTCTTCACCGACGACCAGTTGATCGTTCCCTGATAGTGCGAAACGTCCACACCAGCCGGCCCCCAAGAGGCCAGCGGCGTCACCACCGAGGCACCGGCCGGGACGCGAGCGGTATCCGGCGTGGCGCTCTTGCCATCGGCCAGGTAGCCGATACCGGCGTAACCGGACCCGAGCGGCACCGCCAGCGCCGAGGAGCCCGTGGCGGACGTGGCGGACGTGGAGTCAGTGGCGGACAAGACGGACGCCGACGCCGACGCAGTCGCCGGAGCAGCAACAGCAAGCGCGCCCCCAACAACCATCGCAGCACCCAACGCCACCAAACGCGGCCGAACAGTCTTGAACGTACGGATTCGAGTCGACAAAGCTTCTCCTGGCACTTCGTGGGGACACGGGACTAGAGCCGGGCGCTGATCCGTAGTACATCAGGACAGTACATCAGGACTTTGAGTCAACTCATTTGTAGCAGCCGGAGCAGGCTTGTCAACATACGCAAGGTTAAGCGGAACGCATGACCCGAGGACAGCTTCTCCACACCCTGCAAGACCCTGCGAAACCCCGCGAAACTCTGCGGACTCTCCCGATCAGTCCATCGGAAACCCAGACCTGGCCGCCATCCCGAAGTCCGAAAGCAGCTGCGTCCCGTTCACCGCCCGCGCCACTGGCGACGCCAAGAACACCACCAACGCCGCCACCTCATCAGCACTCTGCACCGGATACCCAACCCCCTCAAACCCCTCACCCATCCCCATATCAGCCCTCGACATCGGAGTGTCCACAATAGACGGGCAAACACAATTAACCCGGACACCATCCGGCCCCAAATCAACCGCCAACGCCTTACCAAGCATCACCACCGCGCCCTTCGAAGCGCAGTACGGCGCCATCCCCTCCGAAGCCACCAGCGCCGAATCTGACGCAAGAAGCACCACACTCCCCGCCCCACCCCCAGCCCCAGCCCGCCGCAAATACGGAACCGCATGCTTGACCGCCAGAAACGCACCCCTCACATTGACCGCCATCACCGCATCCCAGTCCCGCACACCCACATCAGAAGCCAGCGTGCCAACCGGCCCGGAGATCCCCGCACAGCACACAACCACATCGATACCACCATATTCACCGGCAATAGCGTCAATCACCGCCCGCGTCTGAGCCTCATCGCTGACATCGGCGCACCACGCCGCCCCCGGATCCCGATCAACGACCGCAACCCGCGCACCCTCAGCCCGAAACGCCTCAGCACACGCCGCACCAATACCGGACGCCCCACCAGTAACAACCACCACCCGACCCGCCAGCCGCAAATCCACGACTCACACCGCCCAACTAGCAGGGTCGTGCGCAGTGTGGTTCAGGAAAACCGACCGCGCACCCATGGCAATAGCGTTCGTCGTCTTGGCATCGGTGTCATAACCCCAAATGCGCCCCGTGGACTGATGCGCCCGAAAATTGAGGATGACCACCCCATCACACGGCACAACCTTCTCCTGCCACGCCAACAGGTAGATATCCTCGCGAATCTTCCACACCCGCGCACGATCCACGTCGGCCAAGCCCTTCTCAGCGCCGGCCAGACAGTGCCACGCGTACGCGTTCTCGTGCAGATAGATGTGCTCGTAGGCGTTGTCCGGCCCATACACATACTGAACCCGACGCCCAACCAGCTCCGACGTACGCAAGTGCCGCTCAAGAGTGTCGCCATCAACAGCACCCCCATCCACATGCTCCTGCGCGAACAACCCACCCTTCGCCGGACCAGGCACGATCGAGCTACCCACCACAGTCACAACACCCGCGACCAGATCCAAAACGAGCACAACCGCAGCCAACTCATTATCAGACCGCCCAAAGTGCACCAGAAACAGCCCACCATCGACTTCCTTCACCGAAGCAACGTGAGAAGTGACATCCAACCCCTCCCGCAGCTCCAACCGCCCCCCACCGACAAACCGCACCCCGACCTCGCCCGCCCCATCCAGGCGAAGCGTAAGGGTGCGGCCGTCAAGCGCCCCGCTCTCGGGGACGTTGTACGCGGAGAACCCGCTGTTATCGAGAATGTTCAGCGTCGGCCACAGATCCGACGCGGCGTAGTCCTGGTCATACGAGGTCATGTAGCCGAGTCTGGCCACCCACCGGGCCACGCTCTTGTCAGGCGACGCACTCCCGTTGTCGGAGCGCGAACGCTGAGCGCATCACCCGGCCTCACCCGGCCTCACCCGGCCTATTTCACTCCCCAGCAAATTTCGCTCCCCAGCAATTTCACTCCCCAGCAAACGGCGGCAGCGCACCGAACCGCGGATCGACCCGCAGCGTCGGAAAGATCCGCGACAACTCCCGGCGCAGCAACGACAACGGATGGTCCGGGAACTCGGCGTCGAACTCCGGCCGATCCGCGGCGTGGTACGGCAACCCGGTGTTGATCTCCGGCGCATAGGGATGCTGCTGGAAGTACTGCTGCGGCCCGACCCGATCCAGAATGATCGCCTCCCGCATCCCCGTCATCTCGCCCTCCGACGCCTGCGCCTTGATGACAGCGCTGCACGTGTCCTTCGGAATCGTGTAGGACCCGATGAAAGCCTGCCCCTGCCCGTTCGGACGCGGCACCTTCACCAGCTGGAACAGCGAGGGCACCCCATCAAGGTTGCCGACCTCGGCCTGGATCAGGCCGGCACCGGCCTCCGCGGTCCTGCGAGCCAGCTCCGCGCGGAGCCGGTCGACATCGCGCAGCGGCGCCGGCAGGTTCGGCACCAGATCGAAGTAATGCAGGGAGACGACAATCCCCCGGTCGTCGATCCAGACCTGTTCACCCTCCCGCTGGGTGTAGCCCGTCAGGTCTATGGACGTGAAAACGCTCATGGTCGGCAACAGTACCGAGAATTGGATCTCTGGGTCGTGACGCCCGATCTTCGATCGGTTGTTTGAGTCGCGCGCGCCGGGTAACCCGGTAGCCGACCCAGGGAGGCGTCATGATCATCGGTGCAATCATAGCGATAGCCGTCGTCGTGGCCATCGCCGTCATCGGAGCCGTCGAATACGACCGCCGCAGGAAGCGGGCGCTGTTCGGACCCGAATACGACGTCGTCGTCGAGCAGGAGGGCGGCCGGCGGGCCGCCGACCGCGAGCTGGGACGGCGCCGCCGCGCCTACTCGAAGCTCGAACTGCGGCCGCTGGCCGGCGAGGAGCAGACCCGGCACGCCGAGGACTGGCGGCGGGTGCAGGAGTCGTTCGTCGACGACCCGGTCGCGGCGTTGAACGACGCCGAGGCGCTGGTCGTCCGGCTGGCCCGGTCCACCGGCTACCCGAGCGGGGACGAGGAAGGGCTGCTCGGGCTGCTCTCCGTCCCGCACGCCGAGGCGGTCAGCGGCTACCGCGAGGCGACGAAGGCCCGGCAGGCGACGGACGAGGATCCGGAGCAGCTGTCGACGGAGGAGCTGCGCCAGGCGTTCCGGAAGTACGCCGCGCTGTTCAACGAAATGCTCTCCGAGTCGGGCGGCGACAGCCGTGACGGCGACGGTGACGACCGGACGCAGAGTTCGGATTCGCAGGAAGCACTCAGTCTGGAGGGACGTCGATGAGCAGCACGATGCCTGACGATCACAAGCATGCCGGTGTCGATACGCACGAGGGCGTCGAGGAGCGGTTCGACGACGACGTCCACACCGACCGCCGCGACACGGACTTCGACACCGAGCGCGACACGGACCTCGACACCGACCGCCGCGACACGGACCTCGACTCCGAGCGCGACACGGACCTCGACACCGACCGCCGCGACACGGACCTCGACACCGACCGCGACGCGGGCCTCGACACCGATCGCGACACGGATTTCGACACCGACCGCGAAACACACCGCGACACCGACACCGACTTCGGGACCGGCACCGACTCCGACCGCGAAGCCGAACTCAACACGGACTTCGACAAGGACTTCGACAAGGACTTCGCAGACTTCGACGACGAACACGACGCCGCCGAGACCCCGGAGACCGAAGACCCCGCCGCCGCCGATGCCTTCGCCACCGGTGCCACCGATGCCGCCGCTGTCGCCGCCGATCCCGCCGACACCACCGCCACCGCGGATCTCGCCGTCGACACCCCCACGGCATCAGCCACCGCGGAGCCCCTCCAGCCCCTCCTGACCGCCGACTCGGCCGAGGCCTTCCTCGCCCGCTGGTCCGACGTCCAGGCCGCCTTCATCGAGGACCCGCGCGGCTCCGTCACCGGGGCGGACTCGCTCCTCACCGAAGTCCTCACCGCGTATCAGGAGGCTGTCGAGCAGCGCCGCTCGCAGATCTCCACCGCCGGGACGGACAGCGCGCCGGACACCGAGGGTCTGCGCCTGGCCCTCCTGGAATACCGGGACCTCATCACCACGATGCTCCCGTCGCACAGCGACCATTCCTGACACCACGACCATCCCTGAAGGGAATCAGCCATGACCACAGAGGCGCGGCAACGCTTCTATCATAGACGGGCCCCTGGCGACTTCATCTTCCTCGCCGCGGTCATCATCGCGATCATCATCATCGCGCACATCATCTTCGTCCTGCTCAACGCCAACGCCGGCAACGACATCGTCAGCACCGACGGGGACTGGGCGTCCTGGTTCGCGACCTGGTTCCTGAACCTCTTCACGCCCGACAGCCACGATCTCAACATCGTACTGAACTACGGCACGGCGGCTGTCTTCTACCTCGCCGTGGGCGCCATCCTGCGACGTCTGGTCAATGACCTGTAGGCCGCGATCACACCAGCACCTGCACCAGTACCAGAACCAGAACCAGAACCAGCGACCACAACCTCGGCCCCGACCCGAAGACCGGCCGTCAACCGATCCGACCGGCCAGCGCGTCCCACGCCGCGAGCGCCCCGTCGACCGTAGCCAACAGCTGCGGCGCCGGGGCGCCGTCGCGTGCCTGGATCGACATTCCATTGAGCACAGTGTTGTAGAACGCCGCGATGGCCTCGGCGTCAGCCGTCGGGCGGACGTCGCCCTCGACAATGCCCTGATTCACTCGATCGCGGATCAAGTCCCGGGTCGCCGCGCGCATCTTCGCCAGGGCGTCCGGGACAGCGGAGTTCTCGGGTACTGACACGGGTGCCGCAAGGACGACCAAGCAGCCGGTCGGGGTGGCGGGATCGGCATAAGACGTCGCGTTGTCGCGCAGCATCGCCTCGATCGCGGCGCGGGCCGTCGGCTGCCCGGTCAGAGCACGACGCGTGTAGCCGCCCTCGGTGGCGACATAGAGAGCCACGGCTTCGTGGAACAGCGCTTCTTTCGAGCCGTAGGCCGCGTAGATGCTGGGCGAATTGATCCCCATGGCAGCGGTCAGGTCGCTCATCGAGGTCGCCTGGAACCCGCGCTCCCAGAACACCCGCAGGGCCCTGCGAAGTGCTTCGTCACGGTCGAAGGCGCGGGGCCGGCCCCGGGACGCGCGCGGCGCTTGGGCCGCCACAGCCGCCGAACCAGCATCAGCCGCTTCAGCTGCTTCAACCGCTTCGGCTGCTTCGGCCGCTTCAGCCGCCCGGCTCGCCCGAGTCGCCATGATCCGCTCCCTCCCGAGCCCACGACCTGGGCCCTCGATTTCTGTGCCGCCCGACAAAGATATCACTTGACCCCGCCGCCGCACTCTGCGCATAGTTTTCTGTGTCGGTCGGCACAGAAATAGCCGGGCGACTTCCCTTGAACGCACCCGGGAGACACCCATGCCCGAAACGCCTAAAACCGCCGAAGCACATGGCACCGCCTTCCACGGCCCCTCCTTCCACGGCAAGGTCGCCGTGGTCACCGGCGCCGGCACCGGCATCGGCCGCACCAGCGCCCGCGCCTTCGCAGCGCGCGGAGCCACAGTCGTGGTCGCCGACGTGGACGCCGGCAGCGCCGCGGAGACCGTCGAGCTCATCGAGAAGGACGGCGGCACCGCCAGCGCCGTGACCGTGGACGTCACCGACTCCGCATCGGTCGCGGCGATGGTCGACACGGCCGTCGCGCGGCACGGCGGACTGCACATCGCCCACAACAACGCGGGGATCCTCGCCGCGCTCGGGCCCCTGGGCGACGTGGACGAGGGCCAGTGGCACGCGCAGCTGGCGGTCAACGTGACCGGCGTCATGCTCGCCATGAAGTACGAGATCCGGCACATGCGCGAGCACGGCGGCGGCGTCATCGTCAACGCGGCCTCGAACATCGGCGGCCACATCCGCTACCCCGGCATGGGCGCCTACGCCGCGACCAAGGCCGCGGTCTCGGCGCTGACCCGGGTCGCGGCGCTGGACCACATCAAGGACGGCATCCGCATCAACGCTGTCAGCCCCGGCGCCGCCAACACCAGGATGAGCCTCATGCCGGGCGAGACCGAGGCCGACCGCGCCGCGCGCTTCAGCGACGTCATACCGCTCGGGCGGATCGCCGAGACGCACGAGATCGTCGGATCGGTGCTGTGGCTCGCGTCCGACGCGTCCAGCTTCGTGGTCGGCCACGACCTGGTCACGGACGGCGGGGCCAGTGCCTGATCATGGCCGCCGCCACCTCAGAGGCCTTATCCGGACCACCTGGCACCGCCGCCCCGATGACCACCGCCACCTCCACGACCACCCCCGCCGCCCGACCCCGAGCAGCCTTCGCCCTGATCGCCGCCGTCCAAGTGGCGCTGATCCTCGCCATCACGATGCTGTCGGTCGCGTTGCCCGGGATCCAGGCGGATCTGCACCTGTCCGCCACCGGTCTGGTCCTGGTCGGCGCGGCCTACGGGCTGTCGTTCAGCGGTCTGCTCCTGCTCGGCGGACGAATCGTGGACCTGGCCGGCCCTCGTCGCGTCTTCACCCTCGCGACCGCCGGCTTCGCGCTGGCCTCCGTCGGCTCGGGCTTCGCCCCGAACGCCGGAGCACTGCTGGCAGGACGCTTCGCACAGGGCGTCGCAGCCGCCTTCGCGGCACCCGCCGCGATGGCGCTGGCCGGGGTGGTGTTCGCGGAGCCGCAGCGCAGAAAGCGCGCGATGGCCATCTGGGGCCTGCTGGCACCGCTCGGCGCGACAGCGGGCACGCTGGCTTCCGGTGCGGTAACGGACTGGGTCAGCTGGCGCTGGACGTTCGTCGTGCCGACGGCCGTCGGTACGGTTGCCCCTCTGCTCAGTCCGCGGTTGCTCCCTGACCGGACGCCATCCGAAGACAACGGCCACGGTCACGGTCACGGTCACATCGACGTCCTAGGGGCTGTCCTGGCAACAACCGGCCTATCAGCCCTGAGCTACGGTCTCGTCCGCGCAGCGGACGCCCCATGGACATCCGGCATCGTCGTAGGGCCGGGTGTGGTCGGCGCAATCCTCCTCGGAGCATTCGGCGTGGTCGAGCATCGTGCCGCAGAACCCCTTTTGCCGCTGAGGTTTCTAGCCTCACGTCGTCGAATGGGCGCCTTGTGGGCCGTCCTCGTCGGATCAGCTGGAACCTCGACCATGTTCTTCCTGCTGTCGCTCTACTTCCAGCAGGTCGATCGGATGTCGCCAATACGGACGTCGGCAGCGTTCCTACCCTTCAGCGCCGCGCTACTGGGAGCTGGAATGCTGGCGCCACGAGCAATAGAGGCCTTCGGCGCTCGCGTCGTCACAATCGCGGGACTGGCGATAGGGGCAGTGGGACTGTTCCTTCTCAGCTCGCTTACAGTCAACAGCTCCTACACCGGAGCACTGCTGGGTGGCCTGGTGCTGTTCCCCGCGGGCGTCTCAGTGGTCTTCTCCGCCGCAACGGTCCTCGCGCTGGAAGGGGTCCCCAGCAACCAGGTGGGTACGGCAGGCGGAGTCGTCAACACGGCTTTGGAGACCGGTCCCACCGTCGGATTGGCAGTCCTCGTCTCCCTCGCAGCCTCACACACGAACTCGCTGGCCGAAGGCAGTATCAGCGTCGGCAAAGCCGCCGCGCAGGCAGGAGGCTACGGCTTCGCGTTCAAGGTGGCGGCAGCGATGTATGCGTTCACTGCAATAGCAATGGGGACAGCACTGCTGCTTCGACGCGGCGCGATGCGAAGAACAAGGTAGCCCCGGCCAGCCGCAGCCAGCCACAACCAAACAAAAGTGAGGGGCGGGCCGAAGCCCGCCCCTCACTCACTCACTCAACCTCCTCAGATAGCGATGGCGTAATTCGCGACATCGTTCGCGAACCGCGTAGCGACCGCAGTCGCGATCGCCGCCGCCGTCGCACCACTCCCCGCCGATGCCACGGCCGCCGCCATGTCCTCGACACCGTCGACCCCGCCGACCTTGAACGCCAGCAGGTCATTGTTCAGCGCCACTCGCGCCTGCTCCCGCGGATCCGAGGCAGCCCAGCCCTGGGACGGCACCGTCGCGATGACCACGTTGACCGTGTAGCTGCCGTTCGGGCCCTTGTACTGCTTCAGGCCGCTCTTGAGGTCGGTGGCCAAGGCCTGGAGGTTGGCCTCGATCACCGCCGGAGTGTCGCCGTGCGCCAGGTCGTTCGCGCCGAGCGCCAGCACCACGGCGCGGGTGTTCGGCTCGTCGAGCGCCGAGGCGTTGAGCAGGTTCGCGGCCTGCAGATCAGCCCCGCCTCCAGCGGCCAGGACAGCCACGTCGGAAGCCGGAAGGACCTGCTGGAAGGCCTGCACGTCGGCGACGTTGCCCGGCCAGTAGTCGGTCTGGGTGCCGTTCCAGATGGAGCGGCCCAGGGTCAGGGCGCCGGTGGCCTTGAAGCCGGTGACGCCGGTGGTGGTGGCCGCCAGGGAGCCGTTGACGTACAGCTTCAGGCTGCGCGTCGAGGCGTCGTAGACGGCCGTCAGGTGCGTCCAGGTGCCGACCTGGGCGCTGTTCGCCGGAGCCGTCGCCGAGGCCATGCCCGGGTTGGTGGTGTCGGCGGTCGGCATGGAGGCCCACCAGGTCTTGCTGCCGGCGGCGTAGCCGACCATCAGCGAGGAGGTGGTGCCGCCCTCGGCGGCCACGACTTCGGCGTTGCCGGAAGGCAGCCGGCTGAGCTTGGCCCAGGCCGACACCGTGAAGCCGGCGCTGGTGTCGATCGCCGAGCCGGCCGCCGCGCCGTAGGCCGAGGTGCCGTTGAGGGCGACGGATCCGGTGGTGGTCGACGGGTGGTCGGTGGACCAGGTGCTGCCGGACAGTGTCAGGGGGCTGCCGCCGAGCAGGTCGGCGGCGGTGCCGCCGGTGCCGTCGGACAGGCGCCACCAGTCCTGCATCCGCTGCCCGAGCGAGTTGGCGACGCCGGCCGCCGTCACGCCGCCGGCGGACAGGTTGACGACGCCGCCGGGCGAGGCCACGCCGGCCGTGCCCAGGGCCCCGGGCACCTTGTCGACCCAGCTCGGGACCGCCGCCGAGGCGCTCGCCGAGTTCTGGTCGCCGAGCACGGCCACGGTGCCCTGGGTGGTGTCGGTGCTGGTGACGTCGACGCCGCTGACGAAGTACCAGCCGGTGGACCCGGCCGCCAGCGGCGTCCAGGTGGCGGCCGCGCCGGCGGTGTCGGCGGTCTTGTCGCCGGTGGCGACGTACCCGACGGCGGACGCCTGCGGCGACTCGGGCGCGGCGGCCGCGCCGTTGGCCAGGTAGAGGCTGACGGTCAGGTCGCCGGTCCCGCCCAGGGCGGACAGCGGGACCGGGTCGCTGTAGACCTCGGCGCCGGGCTGGATCGTCACCGCGCGGTTGGCCGAGCCGCCGAAGGTCAGCGGGACGGCGGTCTTCGCGGCCGCGCCGGTGCCGGCCAGGGCGACGGTGGCCGTGGTGACGGTCGCCGCGGTGGCGTCGAACCGGTTGCCCAGCCGGACCCGTACCTTGGTGTCGCTGCCCGAACCCAGGGTGCTGGGGTGGACGGTCTGCCGGATGGTCTGGCCCGCGAAGATGTTGCCGCTGCCGGCCTTGGCCCCGGTGTTGGGGGCCGAGGCCCAGGCGCCGACCCAGGAGCGGCCGAAGTCGGACAGCGGCCACAGGCCGGCCGGCGGGGTCGGGGTGTTGACCGCCGCCGGGGCCTCGGCCGTCGCCAGGGTGCTGACGTCGGTGGCGCTCAGGGCCCGCTGGTAGAGCTGGACGTCGGAGATCGAGCCCAGGAACGGGTTGCACGCCGCGCCGTTGTACCAGCCGCGCCCGACGACGAGCGGCCCCGAGGAGGGCATCGCCGCGGTGTAGGCGGCGGTGTTCTGGAGGACGCCGTTGACGTACAGCGCGATGGTGCCCGCGGTGCTGTCGTAGACGCCCGCCAGGTGGGTCCACTGCCCGAGGGCCGGCGACGAGGCCGAGAGCGCCCCGGATCCGGGGGCGTTCGCGGTGTCGGTGTTGGCCCGGGAGAACGCCCAGCGGTCGGCCGTCGGGTTGTAGTCCAGGACGAAGCCCTCGACGGTCGTGCCCTGCTGCACGATCGTGGTCTGCCACTTCCCGGCGGGAGTGGCGGTGATCTTGACCCACTCGGCGACCGAGAAGCTCTTGGTGGTGTCCACGACCGGCGCGCCGGCGCTCAGGTACCCGCCGGTGCCGTCGAACACCGCCGAGCCGCCGGTGGCGGCCGGGCTGCCGTGGTCCGGGGAGAACCCGACGGCGCCGGTGGCGGTCAGGGGGTGGGTGCCCGCGGTGTCGGCGGTGGTGCCGGCGTTCGCGCTTCCGGCCGGACGCACACCCACCGCGAGCACGTGCAACGCGGTCGGGCAGGTGCCCGGGATCAGGCTGGTGCCGTAGTTGGGCAGGGTGATGCTCTGCAGGGTGGCGCCGGGGTTGGCCGGCAGCACCATCAGGTAGATCCGGGCCGGACGCTGCACGGCGCCGCCGGCGGTGTTGATGGAGGCCGGGCTGTAGGCGGCCGTCTGGGCCGGGCCGGTGATCCAGTCCTGGATCGGCGAGGTGACCGGATGGTCGGCGACCGGTCCGGTGGGGGTGTAGGTGACGGTGGCGCTGGACTGCGGTGTCACGCCGCAGGTGCTGGCCACCAGCAGGCCCACCGCGCTGGCGGGGATCTGCTGCGCCGGGTCCAGGGTGATCGTCTGGCCCATCGCGACCACGTTGTCGTTGCCCGCGCTGTTCGCGCTCGGCATCTTGAAGTTCAGCCCGCTGAGGGTGAACGAGGTCCCGGCACCCAGGCCGGCGGCGGCGAGCGCCTGCTTCGACAGCGAGGCGCCGCTGCCGGTGGCGGCGCCGAGGTCGCCGTCAGGGTTGCGGTTGCCGTAGTCGAGGTTCGCGGCGGCCGGTGCGGAGTCGTCGCTGATCCCGTGGTTGTCCATGGCCGCCGAGAAGCTGGCGAACGAGACGCTGCTGACCGGCACGGCCTTGATGTAGTCGACGCCGGCCTGGTACTGGAGTTTGGAGGCGCTGTTCGCGGTGGCCGGGTTGGTGCCGACGACGGTGAGCGTCACGGTGTGCTCCCCGGCGGTCAGGCGCATGCCGCTGCCGAACAGTCCGGAGGCGGTGGTGGCGGAGTAGCCGTCGAACGGCGTGGTGTCGGTGCCGTTCAGCACGGTGCCGTCGATGTCGATCCGCAGCTTGCCGTAGTCGGTGGCCTTGGTCAGGCCGAGGCCGACGGCGTAGTCGGCGTCCTGGGTGGTGGTGAACTTCAGCGTGTACTTGTCGCCGGCCTCGTGGCCGGTGAACACGACCTGGGTGCCGCCGGACCACAGCGCGGTGCCGGCCCAGTTCTGGCTCTGGGTGGTCGGCGCGGTGGCGCCGACCGGGGCGGAGGCCGCGATCTTCACCGAGGCGGTGTCCTCGGCCTCGAACTTGGTCTGGGTGACGGTGGTGCTCGGCGCGATGAAGAACTCGTACCGGGTCGCGGTGGGCGACATGTTGTGCGCGGCGTCGAAGCTCTTGACGTAGAGCGTGTGGTGGCCGGGCGCCATGTTCGCGGGCAGGTTCAGGGTCGCCAGGCCGCTCTTGTCGGAGATCAGGCCGTAGGTGGCGCCGCCGGAGGTGGTCTGCGAGTCGTAGGAGCAGGTGCCGTTGTCGACGGCGTTGATCGCGCCGCCGGAGTCGAAGGCGTAGGAGTAGCCGACGGTGTTGGCGTTGCCGCTGTTGCCGAGGACGAACTGGCCGACCGGGCTGGCGTTCTGGGGCCAGCCCCAGGTCGGGTTGCCGTTCTGGTCGGTCTGGTAGTCGTAGCTGCGCACCGAGGGCTGCGGCATGGTCTCGCTGAGCACGGTGAAGTTGTGCCAGGGCGAGTTGGCGATGGAGTTGTTGTAGTTGGAGTCGTTCTCGCCGCTGGCGCCGGTGTAGGCCCACGAGGGTGGTGCGGGGTCGTTCTGGGGGACGTTCTCGACCGTGGCGCGGAAGCTGTAGTTCCCGTTGGGGAAGGTCCCGTAGTTGGTCTGCCAGGACGCCCACATCGCGGGCGAGCTCTGCACCGGGGCGTAGTTCCAGTTCCAGGACATCCGGGAGCCGCCGGCCTGCCAGACCTCGTACCAGTACTTCAGGGGCAGCTGGTTGGCGTTGCCGTCCTGGGCCCAGGCGTTCACCACGAAGTTGGTGGGGTTGTTGATGTAGTTGACGCCGTTGCAGGCGAACTCGCCGGAGACGTAGAGGCCGTTGGAGCTCGGCCCGAGCGGCGGGAAGTCGAAGTCGATGTCCAGGTGCGGGTTGTTCCAGAACCGCTTCCACTGGTAGGGGTCGGACTCGTTGTCCGCGTGCAGCCCCACGGTGAAGGTGGTCCAGCCGTAGTTGATGGCGTCCTGGATGCCGCTGGCGACGTTGAAGGCGACCACGCCGGCGCTCTTGGGACAGGCCGAGTTGCCGCCGGCGTCGGACCACTGGGTGTCCAGCTGGCGCTGGAGCGGCCCGGGCCACTTGGTGTTGCCGTCGACCCAGCCGGACTCGTTGATGTCGGTGGGCTCGCTGGAGCAGGACGCGTCGTGGTCCTGGGTGATGTAGAAGTACGCGCTGGTGAGGTTGGCGTGGAAGCCGTTGCGGGCGGCGATGCCCGAGACGTCCATGTCGAAGTAGGAGCGCATCACGTCGTAGTTGCAGCCGGTCCAGCCGCAGTAGCCGAGGCGGGCGTCCATCGAGCTGTTGTTGTAGGTGTTGTAGCCCTTGTTCGACACCGTGACCCAGTACATGCTGCCGCCGCTGAACCAGGGGTCGATGACCACCGGGTAGGTGACGCCGGGGCCGTGCAGGGCGGTGTCGGGGACGTCCAGCGCGACGTCGAGGCTGTCGGCGGCCTGGGTGCCGGCGCTCTGGGAGTTCTGGCTGGCCTTACCGTGCGCCGTCGCGGCCAGGTGCACCTTGCTGACGTGGCCGGAGCCGGGGTCGGTGGTCGTGGGGACGTCGCCGGCCTTGGGGTCGACGCTGGAGTCCCACATGATCGCCGGCGAGGAGCGGTAGACCTCCTTGCCGGCCGGGTCGAGCGCCGACATGGTGTCGTCGTCGTTGGCCCGGACCTTGAGCCCGGTCCCGGTGACCGAGAGTTTCAGGGTCTTGAGAGCGGGGTTCTGGGCGGCCGTCGCGTCGCGCACCACCAGGACCTCGGTGTAGGCGGTGGCGGTGGCCGTCAGCTTCAGGTCGACGCCGGGCAGCACGTCCGGATAGGTCGCGCTGGAGCCGTCGAGCACCGGCGCGGGCAGCGCGGTGGGCCAGGTCAGGTCCAGGCGCTGGCTGCCGTGCGCCAGGCTGACCGCCGGGGCCCGGCCGCCGCCGGAGAACACGGCGGTGCCGACCGTCGCCTTGGGCGCGATCGTGCCGTCGGCGCGCTTGACCAGCGTGGTGTCGACCGGGGTCCAGGCGTTGTTCTGCTTGACCCGCACCGGCTGGGCGTAGCTCTCCAGATGAAGCGTGCCGTCGGGCTTGACGAGGGTGCGGGTGTTCTCGGTGGTCAGCGACGGGATCTCGGCCGGCGCCTTGGTGGCCTTCGCCTTGGCCGTCGCGGCCGCGGCGTCGGGGGCTATGGACGTGGCCGCGGGGTCGGCGTGCGGCTTGGTGTCGGTCTTGTCGGTCTTACCGTTCTTATCGGTCTTGTCCGCCTGCCCGGCGGCGGCCGAAGCCGTGGCCGCCGACGCGGGGGGCGTCGGCGGGGGCGCGGCGGCCAGGGCCGCCGGGGTGGCAACGGCGAGCGCGGTGATCGCCGCGGCCAGGCCGACATGGGTCCGGAGGACCGCCCGTTGGGGGTATCTCATTGTTCTCAGCTGTTCCTGTTCCTCGCGAATCGGGGGACTCGCCCGATGAGGCGCCTCGATGCGGAAGGCGCCTCATCGGACGGACAATTCAGGGGACGGCGATCAGTTCATGGCATGCGTAGGCGGATTGTTGGGGTCGTACTTGACCATGACCCACGATGTGATGTTGAAGGACGTCCAGGTCTTGTAGGTGATCTTTCCGTCGTCGTGCACATAGGTGGTCCGGTAGAGAGTGACGATCCCGTACGGGGACCTCCCGAAAGGCTCGCCGGCCTTCACCGGGAAGTGCTGGGTGGTGGTCGCGGTGTCGGTGGTCGACTTCAGTAGGCCATCTATATTCTGATATTCGCCGTTCACCCCCACCGCGGCCTCGAAGGTCTGCTCGCTGTCGCCGCCCAGGCCGAATATCTCGGCGCTCTCCTTGACAGACAACGTGAACTTGACCTGAGCGTTCCAGCCAAATGAACTGACGTAGGTGTGCGAATTCGTCTCGTTGATCGATCGCGACGCCACATAGGTGTATCCGGCGTCGTCCTGGCTAAGGGTTGTGAGGCCCTGCACTGTCGACATGTCGATGTATGTGTGCGCCTCGATCGCGTCGGTCCGGGTGTAGAGAACCCCGCTGCCATCGGACGGCACCTTCTTCTCCAGACCCGCAGGCGGGTCCTTGGGCAGCGGCTGGCAGCCGTCGCAGTAGTGGTGTCCGGACGTGCTCGGCGGCGGGTCGTCCCACCACCGGTCGGCGGGGTAGTTCTGGACGCCGCTGTCCGGCGAGTCCGGGTACCAGTGCACGGTCGGCACCGGCTTGTTCATGGTGGGGTCGTTCCACCAGTCGTCGCAGCTGCAGCTGCCGGTATCGCTGCCCCAGCTGCTGCCGTCCGACGCCGAGTTCAGCATCAAGCCGGACGGGTCGCTGGCGGAGGTGGGCGCGTTGTCCGCGTACGCGTACCCGGTCATCGACTGCGGGTCAGTCTCCGCGAGCACCGGGTCGACGCTGATGAACCGGCCGATGGTCGGGTCGTACTCGCGCGCGCCGACGTCCACCAGTCCGGTGCCGGGGCTGGTCGGCATGTTCAGGAACCCGTGGCTGTCCGGCCAGGCGCCGCCGGTGGCGGTGCCGCGCTGGTTGCCGTAGGGGTCCAGCGGGCGCCGGGTCAGCGCCAGCGTGGTGGTGTTGACCGCGAGCTGCTGGCTGTTGTGCTGGTCGCCGACGAGGTAGTCGGTGCCGACGGCGGTGCCGTCGGAGACGGCGACGGTCTGGGTGCCCAGGCTGTAGTACCGCTTGGCGGAGACCGTGCCGTTCGAGCTCCGGGTCACGTCCTGCCCCGGGAGGTAGACCGTGGTCGAGCCCGGGTCGCGGCGGACGAGTTCGGTGTTGTCGGCGTTGTAGACCCAGGTGGTGGTGCCGGCCGGGGTGGTCGCGGTGGCGGGTTTGCCGTACGTGTTCCAGGTGAAGGTCTGGTTGCCGCCCGGCAGGCTCCGGGTCAGGGTGTTGCCGGAGGCGTCGTAGGTGTAGCCGGTCGCGCCGCCGGTGCCGCCGGTGGTCCCGGTGAGGGTGTGGGCGCCGGAGGCGGTGTTGTAGGTGTAGGCGGTCGTCTTGTCCGGTCCGGTGCCGCCGGCCGGGGTGTGCGAAGTCTGCGACAGGCGGTCGCCCGCGTTGTCGAAGGTCCAGGTGGTCCAGTACGGGTTGGGGCCGCCGACCGCCGCGGCGCCGGCGGTCGCCGGGTTGCGGGTGCAGTCGTTGGCGCTGCTGGTCCAGGCCTGGTTCAGCCGCCCCAGCGCGTCGTAGGTGTAGCACTGGTCGTCGACCGGGGAGCCCTTCGGCCCCTGGGTGTCCACGACCGAGGTCACGTGTCCGGAAGGGTCGTAGAGGTACTGGGTGTCGTCCAGCTGCGGCGTGGTGAGCTGGGCGCTGAGGTTGGTGTCGATCGCCTTCAGCGTCTGCGGATCATAGGTGTAGCTCAGCCAGGCGTTGTTGGTCGAGCCGCCGAAGGTGATCTGGCTCGGCTGGTTGTAGCCGGACAGCGCCTGCGAGGCGGTGACCGAGGTGCCGTTCACGGCAACCGGGTTGCCGAGCTTGTCGTAGGTGGTGGTGACGGTCTCTCCCGGCAGGCCGGGAACCGGGGCCGGGGTGGTGGTCAGCATCAGTCCGGTGCTGCTGTAGCCGTAGGTCGTGGTGTAGCGGCCGGACAGGCCGGTCTCGGCGGACGGGATCACGGTCAGCTGGCTGATCGGGTTGCCCTGGCCGTCGTAGCCGGTGGTCCCGGTGACGTAGTTCCCGGCCGGGGTGTAGCGGGTCTCGTTGGTGAGGTGGCCGGCCTGGAGCGTGTCGTACAGCCAGGAGGCGAGCTTGGTGCCGGTGGCCGATCCGGCGTACTCGGCGGTCTTGCGGCCGAGCGGGTCGTAGGTGGTGGCCAGGGTCTGGCCGCGGGCGTCGGTGCTGGAGGTCACCTGTCCGGCGTTGTCGTAGACGGTGGTGACCTTGCCGCTGTCCGGGCTCTGGCTGGCGACCTTACGGCCCAGGGTGTCCAGGGTGAAGGTCCAGGTGGAGCCGTTGGACCGGACGGAGGTGGTGCGGCCCAGGGAGTCCAGGCCGTAGGTCGTCGGCTGGAACGTCCCGCCGCTCACCGTGGTCCCGCTGACGGTCGGCGGAACGGTGTACTGGTCGCTCTCCACGGTCTGGCCGCGCGCGTTGAACAAGCTGGTCACGGCGGTTCCGCCCTGCGGCGGGATGGTGGTGACCCGGTCGCCGCCGTAGACGGTGCGCGTCGACTTGGTCGCGGCGCCGTCCTTGTAGACGGTGGCCAGGGTGGTCCGGCCGCTGCTGTCCAGGGTGTTCACCGTCCGGTCGTCAACCGAGCCGGCGGCGACCTGCTGGACCGTGGTCCCGGGCGCGGCGGCGATCAGGTAGTGGTTGTTGGTGGCCACGACCCAGCCGTGGCCGTCGTAGAAGGTGTCCGAGACCTGCGAGCCGCCGTTCTCCGCGGCGGTCTGGGTCTGGACCAGGCGGCCCATGGTGTCGTAGAGCTTGGTCGAGGTGACGTAGTTGCTGCCGGTGCCGTAGTCGACGAGGTCGTTCTCGGTGACGACGTCGGGGCCGGTGGCCTGCACCAGGTAGGAGTAGGTGGCGTTCGGGGTGTTCTGGCCCTGGGTGCGGCCCGGCTTCCAGACCTGGGTGATCCGGCCCAGCGGGTCGTAGGTCGCGCTCTCGACGTGTCCTGCGACGTCGGTGTAGGAGGCCTTGGTGCCGCGGTCGGGGTTGTAGACCGAGGTCACGGCCTGGCCCAGGGCGTTGGTGACGGTCTGCTTGGTGAGCGGGCCGCCGTCGGCCGGGGTGTAGGCGGTGGAGGTGGTGCGGCCGAGGGCGTCGGCGGCGGTCAGGACCCGGCCGGAGGCGTCGTAGGTCGAGGTGCTGTCGGTGAAGAACGCCCCGTTGTTCAGCGCGTCGACCCGGGTCGGGTCGCCGGCGCCGGGCATCGCGCCGAGCGTGGTCGAGCCGTCGTAGTAGGTGCGGGTGTCGGACAGGATGTTCGTCTGCGCGGTGCCGGCCGGCGGGCAGGCCTGCGCGCTGCGGATGATCTCGGCCGGACGGTTCCGGACCCAGGTCGTCAGGTTGTCGGCGAAGGCGGTGGTGCTGCACGTCTCCGGGACGCCGTCGCCGGTCTCGTCCAGCCGGACGGTGCGGCCGGAGGAGTCGTAGGCGTCGGTCGCGGTGACCGTGCGGACCGCGCCGCCGCCCAGGTCCGTCAGCGTCCGGCTCTTGGCCGGCTTCACGATGGTGGCGACCAGCGGCTGCAGGCCGGTCCGGGTGCGGGTGCCGGTGGTCGCGACCACCGTCGGGGTGTTGATCGTGCGGCTCAGCCGGGCGCCGCCGTCGCCGTCGTAGGCGGTCTGCTCGAACTCCTGCCCGGACAGCGCGTCGTCGTCGTTGAACGTCTCGCCGAGGGAGTCGGTGAGCACGACCTTGCGGGTGCCGTTGTTCGGCAGGGTGTCGCCGTTCATGCCGCGGAAGTAGGTCATCGCCTGGTTGGTGACCAGCTCGCCGTTCGAGGCGTTGCCGGTCTTGACGTCCACCTCGCCGTAGCCGCGGAACTGGCCCCAGGTCCGGTTGGCGGGCTTGACGACCTCGTTGTCGTCGTAGTGCCAGGCCGGGTCGCCGCGGTAGGCGTACATCGTCTTCAGCATCGGGGTCAGGGCACTGGGATCCTGCTTGTCGACCTCGGTGACCACGTACTTGGTGAAGTAGTCCAGGATCGGGTCGGTGTAGAGCTGCGGGGTCCAGTACGCGGGCATGCACTGCGAGGTGTTCTGCGACGGGTCCGACGGGATCGTCGCGGCCGAGCAGCTGGTGCTGTAGGTGACGCCGACGACCGATCCGGTGTCGGTGTTCACGGAGGTCACCCGCCAGTGCGGCATGCCGGGCAGGCTGTTGTGGTTCGGCACCCGGTTGGTCATCGCCTGCCCGTAGAACGTGGTGGGCAGCATGGGCAGCGTGGCGCCGGTGCTGTCGTAGCCGGTGCGGGTGATGCCGGTCAGCCACAGCTCGGCGTCGGCGTCGGTCGGGAAGCTCTGGCCGAGGTCGTAGCTGTCGGCGACGTTGTAGCCGCCGCCCGGCTTCGCGTACTGCGTCGTGATGGTGGTCAGGCGCTTGGTGGACCAGAACGTCGGGGCGTGGACGTTGCAGACGGCGCCGGAGGCGCACTGCTGGTCGGCCGGGACGTCGGGCCACTTGGTGGCGTTGTCCTTCATCTGGGCCGCGTCGCAGGTGAAGCCGCTCGTCGGCAGGCAGCGCTCGGCGACGGTGAACACGACCTGGTCGGGGGCGGCCGAGCCGTAGACCGTGCCGTTCTCGTCGCGCAGGCCGTAGTCGATGCGGTTCAGGTAGCCGCCGCGGGTGTAGCTGGTGCCGCTCGTGGCGTTGTTCTTGCCGTAGTAGTTCGTCTCCGGCGTGTAGTAGTACATCGTGGCGTTGCCGTGGACGTCCTCGACGAAGTCCAGGTTCCAGCGCCAGGCCTGGGTGCAGGAGGAGGAGCCGAAGCCGGAGTTGGAGTGGCAGGGGTCGCCGGCGTGGGCGCCGAAGACCGGGACGGTCCAGGTGGAGTTCGTCGCGCTCGCGCCCGGGCCGCCGTTGCGGCCGAAGAAGTACTGCGTGCCGTCCGGCGTGGTGACCTTGAAGTACTCGCCGTTCTGCGCGCCGTTCGAGGCGCCGGTGAGCAGTTCGACGCGGTCGCCGGAGTCGGTCTGCTCGTGCAGGGTGTGCGTGGCGTCGTCGTAGACCAGCGCGGTCGACTTGCCCTGCAGGTCCAGCATCAGGATCTGGCCGGACCAGCAGTCGTCGCCGGTCTGGGACGCCTTCGGCAGGTCGGTGAACGACGAGCAGGGGCGGTAGACGCGCTCCACGTGGCCCGGGTCGTAGTCCCAGCCCTCGCCGACCCAGGACGGCTGGTTGTTGGTCACGGCGGTGAGGCCGTCGACGCGGTCGGAGGAGTAGTCGAGCGAGACCGCCGGGGCCGCTCCGGCCGCCGCCGGGGGCAGGGTGATCGGGTAGGACCAGGTGAAGCCGCCGGTCACCCCGCCGGCCGACCAGGTGCCGGAGGGGTTCAGCGAGCTGGCGGTGAAGTCGCCGCCGGCGCCCGAGCTGCCCGCGGTGGCGGCGAGGACCGTCGCGGGGGCGGCGGCGCGGGAGGCGGCGGAGGCGGCGGCAGTGGCCTGAGCAGCGGTGGCGGGGGCCGGCGCCGAGGCGGTGCCCGAACCCTGGTTCGCGGACGCGAGGTCGACGCGGGCGGTCAAGGTGTGGTGCGCGGTGTCGTTGCTCGCCCCGGCCACCGGCGTCTGCACCTGGCAGGCCGGGACCTCCGGCGTCGTCAGCGCGCAGGCGGGGAGGCTGACCAGGCGGAGCCGGTCGCCGAAGTCGGCACCGCCGGCGTTGCGGAAGGCGGAGTAGTCGATGGTGGCCTCGACGGAGGCGGGAGAGGTGGCCTTCGCGGCCGTCGCGGTGGGGCTGGCGGCGGTGCTGGCTGCGGGGTCGGCGGCTGGGTCGGCGGCGGAGCTCGCGGCGGCGGGGGTCAGGGTGAATATCACTCCTGCGACTCCCGCCTTGGCCGCCGCGCTGTGGTCGAGGAGCTGGACCCGGACGGGGCCGGCGGGCGCGGGGGCACCCGATACAGCCGCGTTGGCGGGCGCGTTGGTCGGCGCACTGGCAGGCGCGGTGGTGGAGGCTGCCGCCGCGCGCAACGTGAGCGGCACGGCCGCCCCCGGCCCGGCCACGGCGGCCGGGCTCAGCGCGACATCGGCACTCGCCCCGGCCGGCCAGGTCGAGCCGGGCAGCGGGCCCGGATGCGGAACGCCGCCCTTGGTCGCGGCGGCTCTGCGGTCCGCGGCGACGAAGGGCGTGGTGGGAATGCGGTGGTCCGGCTGGACCGCGGGGCGGGCGCCGTGGACCGCCGCCGCTTGGACGGCGTACTGCGGCCCGACGGCGACCAGGAGCGCGGCGGCGATGGCGGGGGCCGCCAGGCTCGCGCCCCGGCGGATCCCCGCGGGCCTTCTTCCTGATGACTTCACAAGGGTTCCCGATCATTCGCATAAATGGAGGCATTCGCCGGATCGGCGAGACGGATCATATGCAGGGTGATCGGTGCGGGCAATCCTGTGAAGTTGGATGTTTCAGCAGGTCAGCGCGGTGATATTGGTTAGCCGTTGGCCTTATGTTGGCGAAATTTGTGCGATATTTGTTCCTGTTAGTTCGGTGTCGGACAAACGACAGGGTTCACGGCCGGAGCAGATGGGCGACGACGTCCTCGGCGCGGTACCCGGCGGCGTCCGCCGACAGCAGGCCGGGCAGGAAGTCAAGGCTCTGACCCAGCGTTGCCAGCGCCGGTTCCTGATAGCCGTCCCGGCGGTGCTGGCCCAGGCCGACGGTGGCCATCAGGGCGTTGCACAAGCACTTGCGGCCCACGGTGTCCTCGGCCGCGCCGCCCTTGGCGAGGTAGTCGTCGACCGGCTCGGCCGGGCAGCGGTAGCCGACGCGGCCGTTGTCACCGAGATACGGGGTCCGGAGGTATCCGAGGTCGCAGAGGCGGGGACGCGCGGCGTACACGGACTCGTCGGTCAAGGTGTCGGGGAGCCGGGCCGTCTTGAACGGGAACCCGGTCGGCGAGGCGGCGGGATCGTTGCGGATGGTGAGCGTGCCCGCCTGCGCGCGGGCGAGCAACTGCTGCTTGAGGTCGGGGTCGATCCCTGATTCCTCGCACAGGGCGAACGCGCTGCCGACCTGGATGCCCGCCGCGCCCGCGGCGCGCGCCGCCGCCAGGCCCTCGGCCGTCGCGAACCCGCCGGCCAGCCAGAACGGCAGCCCGAGCGCGGCGACCTTCGCGACGTCGATCTCGTCGCGCGGGCCGTAGACGGGTTCGCCGGTCGGCGACAACGGCGGTTTCCCGCGCGGGGGCGCGCTGTGGCCGCCGGCAGCGGCGGTCTCCAGGACGAAGCCGTCGGGCCTGGTGAGCGGGTCGCGGGCCAGGCGGACGGCGAGGATCGCGGAGGAGATGATGGCCAGGAGCTGGGGGCGGCGCAGTGGTTCGTCGGTCTCCGCGGTCGCGGAGGGGCCGAGGATGGCGGCCGGGTCGAAAGCGACAGTACTGGTGGTGGCGGTGGCAGGGGTGGCCGGAGCCAGGGTGGCCGGGGCCGAACCGGAAACGGCGATCGGCAGCTCGACAGCGCTGTGTCGGCTCAGTGCGTCGAGCAGGCGCGGGTACTCGCTCGGGATGCCGGCGCCGACCAGCACGTAGTCGACGCCGGCGAGCATCGCACCGTAGAGCGCAGCCGGAGCGGCCATCTGGATCTTCTCCAGATAGTTGACGCCGATCGGCCCCTGGTGTCCCTGCTTGGCGAGGAAGACCTCGACGAAGTTGCCCGCGACGATCAGCTCGACGGCCGCGCGGTTCGCGCCCAGCCGGAGCCGCGGCACCGGCCGGTAGGGACGGTCCGCGCCGATGCCGCCGGGGACGTAATAGCGGTCAAGGATCCGCCGGGCGACGTCGGGGGCGGGAAACCGCGCGAGAGCTTCGCGCAGGTGGCCGCCGGGGTCGCCGCGTTGCAGGCGCCGGGCCAGCAGCCCGTCCAGGGCCACCCCGGAGACCACGCCGAGCTGGCCGGTCCGGCCGACCGCGCGGGCCAGCGGCCACTGCGAGACGCCGACCCCCATGCCGCCTTGAATGATCGCCAGCAAGGCACTCGAACGGTGCATCGGCGCCTCCTGTCCTGAGTCGTGGTGCGCCGGGGCCGGGCTCTGGCCTCGGCGGTCCAGAGCCACAGGCTCACAGGCGGGAGCACGATCGGTGAAGGGCCGAAAGTCCCGAGAAAGGCGGTTTCCTAGGCGGCGCCGCTCATCGCGCCCACGTCGCGAACGTGTACCCGCGCGCCTTCAGCGTTTTGAGGATCCCGCTCAGCGCCGCGACGGTCTGGCTGCGGTCGCCCCCGCCGTCGTGCAGCAGCACCACCGATCCCGGGCGGACGTGGCTGAGCACGCGGTAGCTGATCGCCGCGGCGCCGGGACGGGACCAGTCGCGAGGGTCGACGGTCCACAGGGCGAGCTTCTTGCCGAGGGCGGCCGCTCGCGCGCGCACGGTGGCGTTCACCGCGCCGTACGGCGGCCGGAGGCAGCAGGTGCGGTAGCCGGTGCGGGCGCGGATCTGCCGGTCGGTCGCGGTCACCTGGTACGTGAACTGCGACGACGACAGATTCCGCAGGTCGGGGTGCGACCAGGTGTGGTTCTGCACGCTGTGGCCCGCGTGGTACACCTGTGAGGTCAGCGACGGGTGCGCGGCGATCTGCTGGCCCACCTCGAAGAACGTCGCGTGCACCCCGTACTGCGACAGCACTTTGAGCACCTTCGGTGTGTAGACGGCGCTGGGGCCGTCGTCGAAGGTGATGTAGACGACCTTGCCCGCCGCCGCGGCCGGTGTCGCCGAGAACCCGACGGCGAGCAGCGCGAGGGCGGCCGCCACCAGGAGGGCGGCGAGTCTTCGGAAAGTTCCTATGATCATTGCAGTCGGATTCCCGGAGGTGCGCCGGGGATGCCCGATTGATGAGGAATTCCCCCATAAGGCCCTGCGAGTCGGCCTACCTGCGCGCCGGGGCGGGGACCAGGTCGGTCAGGCTCCACAACGACAACGAACCGGCCGTGCCGGTGACGAGCATCGAACCGTGATCGATGAACTGGAGGAATCCGCACACTCCTACGCGGCGGCGGACAAGCGGCTGCAGCGTGATGACGCCGTCGTCGACGCGGCGGAGCTCGACGTAGCCGTCACGCAGCCCGACCGCCGCCACGGGGGAATCAGGACTGCACGCGATGGCCGCCACCCCCGCCCCGACGGAGGAGAGGACCGACGTTCGCTGCCCGGTCTCCACGCTGCGCATCGTTATCTGGCCGGCGTCGTCACCGAAGAGAGCGAACCTGCCGGTTCCGTCGAAGGCCGCGGTGGTGGCATAGGTGTGCCAAAGGACAGCGGGCAGGCCGTCGGTGTCGGGCTCCTGCCTCGTCAAGTTGTCCTGACGGGACGCCGGTATCAGCGTTTTGCCATCGGCGCTGAAAAGCGAGGCCTGGCAGACATTGCTGTAGCCCAGCGCGGATTTGCTCTCGCCGATCTTCTCCATGCTGTCGCCTCGGAGAAACACCACCTGGGCCTCGGTACGCGACGACACCGCGACGACCTCGCCATCCGGCCGCACCGCCACCCGAGGATGATCCCGTTTGACGATCAGCTTGGGTGCCGCTCCCTGCTCCGGGTCCCAGCCATGTACCCCGGTATCCGTCACGATCAACAGCCCGCCGCGCCGGTCGAACACGATCTGGACCACCGGCGCGCCGACCGTGGCGGAGCCGACCACGGCCCACTCCTCAAGGTCGTACAACCGCACGGTCTTGCCGTCGGCGCGCGCCACGTACCGCTCGTCACCGCTCACCGCCGCCACGACCGCGGTGCCCGCGATCGTCCGCCACAGCCGCGGCATGATGCTCGCACCGTTCTCGCTGTCCTCCCCGGGACGCAGAGGCCGCATCGTCGCGAGCCAGTCCTGCGCCGTGACCACGGCGGCCTCGCGGTAGTGCTGGGCCTCCAGGGTTCCGGGGCGGTCCGCCCGCAGGTCCCACAGCGCGCCGCCGGGGACCGCGACGCGCAGGATCGGGTCGCCCTTGCGCAGCCGGTCGCCGGGGCCGGCGAGCCAGGTGCTGACGGTGACCCGGCCGGGCGGCAGCGGCCAGCGCAGCGGGATGTGGGTGGGGAGCGTCTGTTCGACGTCGAGGACCCGGTCGGTCCCGCGCCGGGCCCATTCCACCGCGCCGTCGGCCACGGCGGTGCCGATGTCGATCGGGCGGCGGATCGGGCGGCCCAGATGGCTCAGGTGCTGCTCGACCAGGGGGATGCGGCTGCTTCCGCCGACGGCGAGGATCGCTTCGAGGTCGGTCAGGGTGTTGATTCCGGCGTCGGCGCACAGGCCCACGGCCGCCTCGACGGTCTGCTTGATCTTGCCCCACTCGGTGACCAACTCCTCCAGGCGGGCCCGGGTGATCACGACGTCGTCGAGGGTGGGCAGCACGGAGACGGTGTCCTCCCGGGTCAGCGACAGCCGCTGTTTGACGTCCCGGGCCGTGGTCTTCAGCAGAGCGTCGACCCGGCCGTTGCCGGAGTCGGGGCCGATGCCGGTGACGTCGCGCAGCTCCTCCATCAGCAGCGCGTCGATGTCCGCTCCGCCGCAGAACGGGATCGAGGTGGCGGCCAGGACGTCGTGCCGGCGCGGTCCGATCCGGACCAGCGCGGCGTCGAAGGTGCCGCCGCCGAGGTCGTAGACCAGCACCAGCGCGTCGTCGGGGAGGGCGCCCTCGGCGACCGGGGCGTAGGCGGCGGCGACCGGTTCGGGCAGGTATTCGACGTCGAGGAAGCCGGCGGCGCGGCAGGCGGCGTCCAGGTCGGCCCAGCGCCGGTCGGCCGGCACGCCGATCTTGAAATCGCCGGGGCAGGTGATGAGCAGCCGGTCCACCGGCTCGTGGACCTTGCCCTGGGCCTCGGCCCGGATCGCGGCCAGCAGCGCGCTCGTCACCTGCGCCGCCGTGAGGTCCAGGCCCCAGTGCGGGATCGGCTCGGCGGAGCCCAGGTACCGTTTGAACTCCGCGACGAAGGCCAGCGGCGTACTGCTCCGGTAGCCCTCGGCCAGGTCGCCGACCGTGAGGCCGTCGGCGCCCAGGTGCGCGCTGCTGGGCCAGGACCGGGCGCCGGCGACCGGGTCGCCGACCGGTTTGGCCACCCCGCCGGACAGCAGGGTCGCGGTGGTCAGCGAGGTCCCGAAGTCGACGACGAGCACCGTGTCCCGGCGCGGGTACGACGGTTCGGACGGGGTCCGGGTCCGCGGCTTGGATGTCATCGCAGTCTTCTCCTACTGTCCGCGGAATCAGGGTCCTCCAACAGCGCCCGCGCCGCCGCGACCGCGCGCAGCAGGTTGGCGCAGCGGGCCACGACGACGTGCGCCGACCCGCGGTACCGCCCGGCGTTCAGGTGGCCGAGCCACCGGTCGTGCAGGTCGCGGGCCCGGGCCGCGAGGTCGGCCGGGGCGGCGGTGTCGGCCAGCCGCAGCCGGGCCGCCGCCGAGCGGCCGTACTCCCCCACCAGGTGCAGCACGTCTTCGCGGTCGTCGGGGCCGAGCCGCAGCTCGCCGCTGACCAGGCGCTGGAGCAGGTCCAGCTCGTCCAGGCCGGGCTCGTCGCGCAACGCGGTCTCCACCGTTTCCAGCGCGGTGTCCAGCGCCTCGGCGTCGGGCGCGGTCAGTCCGGCCCGGAGGCCGCGGGCCTGGCGCCGGAGCGCCTCGCCGGTGATCCGGGCTTTGATGAGGTGCGAGCGGTGGGCGAAGTGGTCGGTAAGCCGGTCGCGCAGGACCCTGATCCCGCTCACCTCCTCCAGCCGGGTCCGCAGTTCGTCGACGGTGCCCACGCCGTCGCGGATCAGGCAGCAGGCCGTCATCAGGCCGAACGGCGTGAAGCGGCCGCGCAGGGCGTCGCGGCGGGCCGGGTCCAGCGGGAGTCCGCGGTCGGTGCGCTGGAAGACGGCGGCGCTCTTGACCGAGCGTTCCAGGTCCTCGGCGGACACCTTGGCCAGGGTCCTGATGTCCTCCAGGTCCGCCTCGTCCAGGCCGGCGGCGGTCTCCGCGAGCCGGCCGCACACCGGCTGGATCTCGAACAGCACCGCCCGGACCGCCGGGGAGCGGAACATGTCGTCGCGGAGCATGCGGGCCCCGACGAACGGGTCCGGGTGGTCCCGCCACATCTCCTCGACCTTGGTCAGGACGCCGATCGTGGTCACCGGGGAGGCCGCCCCGGTCCGCGGGCCGAGGAACGCGCGCAGCATCTCGTCGTCGGTCTGCGACTGGCCGCCACGGCCCATGACGACCAGCAGGGCGTCGGCCGAGGTGGTGGCCTCCAGCGTCGCGGCGGCCACCTGGTCGCGCGACTTCTTCAGGAAGTCCAGGGTCTTGGCGGAGTCCTCGATCCAGGGCGAGTCCAGGCCGGCGGTGTCGATCAGGTCGAAGCCGGCGAGGTAGGGGCGGTCGGAGACCACGTCCAGGTACTCGATCGAGCGCAGCAGGTCGGCGTTGTCCTCGCGGCGCGCGGCGAACTTCTCCAGGTCCGCGAGGCTGGTCGGCAGCGGCGGCCGGGTCGGGTCGGTGAAGTGGACGGTCAGGCCCGGGTCGGTGCCGTATCGGAGGTGGTTGACGCTGAACGACAGCTCCAGGGTGCCGGTCGGGGTGAGCCGCTCGCCGATCAGGGCATTGACCAGGGTCGATTTCCCTTGGCAGACGCGGCCGACGACCGCCACGCGCAGCCGGGCGTCGAGGCGTTCGAGGCGGGCTTGGAGCAGGGCGCGCATTGGTTCCAGGTCGGGGGCGGATCCCAGCAGGCGCGATGCTTCTTCGAGGGGTGCGGCGAATCGTGCGGGCTTTCCGGGTCGTTCGGGTGTGCCGGGGCCCGGCGCGGTCACGACGCGGCCTTCGTCAGCTCGTCGACCTCGCGGGCCAGTTGTTCGGCACGGTGGCGGTGGGCACGCAGCGGCCGCGTCAGTGCTTCCAGTTCGGCAAGCCGCGCCTGGGCGCTCTCTCTGGTCCGGACCGCGGCCGCCTCCAGCTCCGGCAGCACGCGCCCCAGCGTCTCGGTCTCCAGCGCGATCTCCTGCTCCATCTCCAGGGCGACGGCGGCGGCGAGGACGTTCACGTGCTCGGTGACGGATTCCTCGATCAGCTGCGCCGATCGGGCTCGGGCCTTCGACACCGCTTCTTGCAGCTGCGCCCGGCGCTCGGCCAACTCGGTCGCGGAGTAGCCGTCGTTCACCGCGACCTTGTACTTCTCGCCGCCGATCTCCTCGTAGTCCTGCACGATCCGCACGCCGGTGGCTTTGGCAGCGCTCGCTCTCGCGGATTCTCCGAACAGGCCGGCGCCTTTCACCAGTGCCCTTCTGATCAGGCCCGGCTTCGCCCCGGTCGTGGTCTCGTAGTGCTCCCCGGTCCGGATCCGCTTGACCTTGGTGCGGTGGGTCTCGTAGCGGATCCGCTCCTCCAGCACCGAGAATCGCGGGAGGTCGACGACGGAGATGCCGGTGAGCCGGCCGAGCTCCGGAGCCTGCATGCTGAGCTGCCATTTCTTGGCGCAGTCACGCTGGATGGCGGTGGCCTTGCGGCCGGCCCAGTCGTCGACGCCGGACAGGACCAGGCCGAGCTCGCTGTTGAGCTGGCTGGTGAGCCGGGACGGATCGATCTGGTAGTACTGCTGGTCGACCATGTCCTCCAGCGCCCGGCGCCAGATCTCGCCGAACAGCCGGGTGCATCGTTCGACCATCCGTTCGCGCAGCTCGGCCAACCGGTCGCGGACCTCCTCGCGCCACGCGGCCCCCTCGCTGCCGAGCGCCTCCAGCCGCGCGCGCTTCTCCTCGCACTCGGCGGCGAGCCGCTTCAGCTCCCGGCCGGTGTCGTCGCGCAGGGCGCGGTCCTCGGTGACCAGCGGCTCCAGCAAGACGCCGACGGTCCGCTCCGCGACGAAGACCGCTTCGCCCAGCAGGACCCTGATGCGCCGTCGAAGGAGCCGGTCCCACAGCACCGCTTCCAGCTCCGGGAAGCGGCCGGCGGCAAGGTAGGCGTCGTCGCCGGTCTCCAGGTAGGTGAGGTGGTCGCGGGCGGAGACCGGGATCACGGGGATGTCGTCGAACAGCCCGGTGCGCTCCTGGGCCAGGCTGCGGGCGCGGGCCAGTTCGGCGGCGTGGTCGGCGTCAAGGTCGATCATGTTGAACAGCATGAGCAGGGCGTCGCCGGTGTCCTTGGCTACGAGCGAGGCCCCGGCGCGGGCCAGGAACTCCAGCTCCGGCTCGTTGAGCGGGTCCTTCAGGGACGCCACGAACACGATGGCGTCGGCGGTGGCCAGCTCGGCGGTGGCGATGCGGGAGTGGGCGCGGTTCCGGCCGCCGACGCCGGGGGTGTCGATGAGGACGAAGCCGGGGCGGAGGCGCTCGTCGGGGAGGCGGATCAGGACGCGGCGGGAGTCGGGGGGTGGTGGGTTGGTGGCGGTGGTGCTGGTGCTGGCGGTGGTTCTGGCGGTGGTTCTGGCGGTGGTTCTGGCGCTGGTGCTGCTGGTGGCGGCGTCCGTATCCGGGTCGGCTTCGGCGGCGTAGCGCTCGATGTCCTCGCGGTCGATGCGGCGGAGGCGCCGCTCCCCGGTCGTGGGGTCCGGATCCTCCTCCACCACGAAGCACTCCTGCACCGGGCCGTATTCGATCTCTGTCATCTGCTTCGTCTTCGGGATGACGGACACCGGCAGCAGCGGCGGGATCTGCTTGAGCAGGGCATTGAGAAGCGTCGACTTGCCACGCTTGTACTCGCCACAGAACAACACCCGCAGCCGGCCCTCGGCCAGCCGCCGTACGGCCTGGTTCAGGGCCTCGGCGGCGAGCGGCGCGGCAAGGAGGCGGGCCTGCTCGACGATCTCCTCGCCCAGGAGCAGGGCTTCCTCGCGCAGGTCGTCAAATCTCGGGGTCATCGGTGATCCCTTCGGGGCCGGAGCCGGAGCCGGGGCCGGGGTTGCGGAGCGGTTCGTCGAGTTCGGCCACGGCGTCGTGCCGGAACCCGGCCACGGCCTCGGCCAGCTGACGCGCCGCGTCCTCGGTCCAGACCCGGCCCAGCTGGTCCTTGGCGTCGTCGTATCCGAGCTCGTACAACGCCTCGACCCGGGCCGGCGACAGATCCAGGGAGCCGCTGGCGGTGCCGAGCGGGCCGGAGGGCCGCAGCGAGCGGCTGGGGTGGATCTGGACGACGTCCGACCCGGGGAAGGCGCCGCCGTGGAACAGCGGCTGGTCCTGGAGGTGCACCGCGACGACGCGCTCGCACGGGATCCGCCCGGCCAGCGCCCCGACCGGCATGTTGCCGCGGCCGAGCACGTCGCCGTCCCGGACCGGCACGCCGTTGACGTTGCGCGGCGCCATGAGGAACGGGATGCCGGCGCTGCCGAGGATCACGTTGTGCATGCGGACCGGCGGCATGTCGTTCACGTACACCCAGTCCGAGCTCCGGCCGGCCTTGGACCGCAGCACGTCGATCATCGCCCCGAGCCGGAACCCGGCCCCGCGCACCGGCCCGTCCCACGGCTGGTTCCGGAAGTAGTCCAACGGCCGGCGGCTGCCCACCACCGGATCCACGGCCCGGAACGTCGTGACGAACAACGGCAGTCCCCGCCGCAGCGCCTCGGGATCGACATACTTGGTCAACAACGCGTCGAGATACCCGGGCTGAAGCATCGGCCCACTCATCCGGCCCGGCAGATTCCGCACCTGGTCCCCGATACCCTCATCCCACACCACGCCGACACCCGCCTTCGGCGGCCCGGTATCACGCGCCGCCTGCCACCACACCTCCCGCAACGCCACCGCGGCAGCCGCCAGATCCCGCGCCGCAGCGAGCACCGCACCGTTCAACGCCCCGATACTGGCCCCCGCGACCGCCACCACCTGCACCCCCTGCTCAGCCAGGAACCGAACAACACCGGCCTGATAAGCCCCCTTGGCCCCACCCCCGGCCAACGCCAACCCCACCGGCACCCGCCGAGGATCCACGAGCCCTGATTCGGCCACGACCTCCCGCGGATCCCGCAACCCCCGCGGCTCACCACCCGGCACCGGCGCACCCGCCCCGTACAACGGCTCGGAACGCGCCCGACCCGCAGCGTCACCGATTTGCCGCGCCCGCCGCGCGATCTCCTCCGGATCCACCACCGCTCACCTCGATCCGAAGGGGCCCAGCTCCACCGGCCATGTCGCCCGGCGCAGCCCGAAAGCCGTCTCAGCCTGCTCGGCGACGATGTGGTGCACGAAGCCCGCAGAGTCGAGGCGGAGGGGGACGCCGGGGCCGAGGTGGCGATTCCTGTTCGCTTGATCGTGGTTGCCGGAAGCTTGGCCACTCTGATTCCAGCTCGCATAATCGCGCTCGCCAGCAGCCTGCGCGCTCTGGTTCGAGCTTGCCTGATCGCGGTCGCCGAAAGCTTGGCCACTTTGGTTCCGGCTCGCACGATCGCGGTCGCCGAAAGCTTGGGTGTCCTGGTTCCAGCTTGCCTGGCCGCGTTCGCCGGAATCTTGGCCACTCTGGTTCCGGCTCGCGCGATCGCGGGTTCCGAAAGCTTGGGTGTCCTGGTTCCAGCTTGCCTGATCGCGTTCGCCGAAAGCCTGGCCACCATAGCTTTCGCGGCTCTGATTCTCGCTGGTTTGGTATTGTCTGTTGTAGTTCTCAGTGCTCGAAATCCGCTCCCGCAGCGCAAGCACCAGCGGTCCTCGAATCCCGTCCAGCGTCGCGTCCAGGCCGTCGCCGAGCCATTGCGCCACCCGGGCCGCGCGGACTCCGCCGCCCAGCTCGGCTGCCGTCTCGTCGACGATCGCCGCTGTCGGGACTCGCTGCGGCCAGGGGCCGGCGCCGTGAATCAGCAGCGCGTCGGCGAGTTCGGTGCGGTGGCGGCGCTGGTCGCCGGTCAGCCATTCGTAGTATCCGACCGGGCCGGCGAAGACCTCCTGTGCCAGCAGCGTGATCTGGCAGCCCCACGGTAGTCCGGCGTAGGTGCTGCCGCTGCGCCACGCGCCCACTGCCCGGCGCAGCGCGTGGTCGGCCAGGTCCGCCGCCTCCACCTTGGTGACTCGGGCCTCCAGGTCGGCGATCCGGGACTCCAGCTCGTCGAGCCGGCGGTCCATCCGCGTCCGCAGGCCGGCGACGTATTCCGCCAGCGCGGCCAGGACTTCGGAGAGTTCCTCGATGGCGCAGTGCGCGCGGTTGGCGAGGTCCTCGGCGTGCGCCGCGACGTATTGAGTGCGCCGCAGGTGCCCGGCGACGGCTGCCAGGTCGAGGTCCTGGACCATGCCGCGCACCAGCAGCTCGTCCACCGTGCGAATCAGGGTCCGTTGATGGTCCAGCAGATCGCGGTGCACCTTGGTGGTCCTGGCTGCGGACAGCCGCTTGTCGGCGTGCGCCTCGACGATGCGGCTGGTCTGGTCGAGTTCGGCCAGGGTCCGTTGCAGCGCGACTTTGGTCTCGCGGCCCCGCGACACGGGGAAACGGCGCGCGAAGTGGTCGAGATCGGTGCCGGTCATAGCTGGCCGCCGGTGACCGGGTTGATGCGGACGACGGCCGACGTGCCGTAGCGACCGTTTGAATAGCTGACGATCAGCTCGTTCGGGGTCCCCGCGGTAATCGCCGTCGGATGCGCGTATGCCCCTCCGTAAACCGTGGAGAAAAGCAGAGTCCCAGTAAAGACGTCGTAGGCGTTGATGTAGTTTCCCACAACCAGAAACAGCCTATTGTTCTTGACCGTTGCCACGATCGCGCGTTTTGGCCCGACGAAGTGGGATACCGACCTGTCCCAATGCGCGCCGCTGGTCCGGTGGACGGTGAGCAGCCACTGTCCGCTCCGCACCACCTCGCCCGGCCGCACATGCGTCGCGACCACCCAGCTCCCGTGCTCCGCCAGCAGCCGCGTCAGCTTCCCGTCCGGGAGCCGCACGCGAGCGACCAGCGCCCCGGCCTCGTACTCCTCCCCCGGCTCGACCTCCCAGCTCACCAACGTCCCATGGTCACCGGGTATCTCCCACCGCAACGGCTCAACAGCCGGCTCGAACGCGGCGGGAAGACACGACCGCACCTCTCCACGCGAAGCCCAATACGCCGCACCGCGCACCACCGCGACCTCCGGATCCCGCGCACTGCGCAGCGGCGCCCCGAGCTGCGCCGCGAGCGTGGCCGACACCAGCGGAATACGCGAACCGCCGCCGACGAGGAACACTGCGTCCAGTTCTTCGGGCGCGACCCCGGTCTCGTGCAGCAGCTTCGAACAGCAAGCGATGGTCTGCGCGATGGTGTTCGCGGCGACGGCCTCGAAGTCGGCGCGGCCGAGCGCGACCTCGATGCCGACGACCTCCTGGAGCGCCTGATCGCTCTCGCTGAGTTCCTTCTTGAGCCGCTCGGCGACGTCGAGCACTGCGACCCGGCCCCGGTCGCCGCTCTCATACAGCGCCCGCAGCTCCGCGTCGCGCTCGCACAGGAAGTCCGCGACGGCGACATCCACGTCGAAGCCGCCGCAGAACGGCAACCCGTCGCTCCCGATGAGTTCGTGGTCATCGACCCCGACCCGGATCAGCGCCGCGTCGAACGTCCCCCCGCCGAAGTCGTACACCAGCACCAACTGCCCCGGCACGAACGCCTCGCCCGACGGCGCGGAGAAGGCCGCCGCCACCGGCTCGGGCAGCAGCTCCGCCACGGTGAAGCCGGCCTCGTGGGCCGCCGCCAGCAGCCGGTCGTTCCGCCCGTCGCCGGGCCCGAACGCCGCCGGCTTGGTCAGCACCGCGTACCGGACCGGCCCGCCGTGCACGCGCTCGGCCTCGGCCCGCAGCACCCGCAGCACCTCGGCCACCAGCTGCTCGGGCCGGTAGTCGACGCCGCCGATCTCCGGCGACTCGCCCCGGGTCAGGTACCGCTTGATCTCCGACCGGTACTGCGTCGCCCGCACGGTCTTGCGGCCCTCGGCACGGCTGCCGACCAGGATCTCGGTGCCGTCCACCAGCACCGACGACGGCCACACCAGCTGGCTGGTCGACGGTTCGAGGATGTATTCGAGCAGCCCGTCGGCCAGCAGGGCGGCACAGGACGACGAAGTCCCGAAGTCGATGACGAGAATCGGCTCGCTCACTGACGTCCAGCTCCTCGGGCTGCGGGAACCGGACAGCCGACCACCGCGACGGCCCGCACCCGGGCGCATCCGGTGGGCGGACGAACCGGAAGCCTGATCCACCGTCGACGCTTCAAGCCTCCCACGCTGCGTCGGACCGCGTCAGCACTCGACGATCGTTCACCGGTAGAGGAAAACCCTGTGCAGGACCTCAGGCCGGCGTATCTGCACTCTTATTCCGCGCGCAGTGCGGGAAGTACCTTCCCGACCCGGACCGGGAGCGCGGCGAGCGAGCGCTGTCGGTGGCTCGACCGCCAGACCAGCTCGCCGGGCGCCACCGCCAAAGTCAGGCCGGGCAGCCTGGTGAGCAGCGTCCACAGGGCGATACGCACTTCGAGCCGGGCCAGCGGCGCGCCGAGGCAGTAGTGGACGCCGTGCCCGAAAGTGACATGACCCTGCGAATGGCCGTCCCCCAAGAACCGCGGGTCACGGTTCGCCGAGCTGACCGACAGCAGGACCGTGTCGCCCGCCGGGATCACGACGCCCTCGCCGAGCGCCACGTCCTCGGTCGGGAAGCGGCGGATCGCCGTGGTCCCCGGCTGATCCCGCCGCAGGACCTCCTCGGCGAGCGCGGTCATGCCCGGCGTGTGCGGATCCGCCTCCGCCCGCACCGCGTCGACGGCGGCCGGATCCGAGAGCAGCCGGGCCACGGCGGCGCTGATCACGTGCACCGAGTTCTCGTAGCCGGCGAACAGAATGAGGAACGCGAGCGAGAGCAGCTCGTCCTCGGACAGCCGATCGGCCCCGTCCCGCGCGGCGATCATCGCCGAGAGCAGGTCGTCGGCCGGTTCGTCCCGCTTGGCCGCGAGCAGCCCGGCCAGTAAGCCGATGATGCCGCGCATGGTCCCGGCCACCTCCGCGGGCCCGAAGTCACCGGGCGCGAGCAGTACTTGGGTGTATTCGCGCAGCGTCACGCCCTGCTCGCCGGGGACGCCCAGAAGGTCGCAGATCACTGCGATGGGCAGTGGCGCGGCGTAGGCGGCGACGAGGTCCACGACGCCGTCCGGCGTATCAGGACCAGTACCAAGACCAGTACCAAGACCAGTACCAAGCCCAATACCAGGGTGCTGACTGACGTCGGCCAACGCGTCGACAAGACCGTCCGCCCGCACCTGGATCCGCTCGCGCAGCCCGTCCACCCGCCGCGCGGTGAACCCGGACGCCACCAGCCGCCGCAGCCGCGCATGGTCCTCGCCGTCCAGGTTCAGCAGGTTCGCCTCCAGCGCCGGCGGCAGGCCGAAACCCTGGTACCCGGCCCGCGACGCCTGCTTGTTCAGCGCGAGCCGCGGATCGGCGAGCAGGTTCTTCACGTCGTCATACTGACTGACGACCCACACCCGCTCGCCACCCGCCAGCTCCGCGCGGTGCACTCCGCCGGGCTCGGCACGCAGCCGCTCGGCCACAGTCTCGTGATCGGTACCCAGGACGGCGGTGAGAGCGCGGGCGAGATCCGCGTCTTTGATGGTCACGGAAGCACTCCAGGTGCGCACGGCCGGTGAGACCGGACCAGCCTAGTGCGCGGAGACCGAACCCTGACGAAGCGGGGTTCGGCGGGGGGGGGCTCACCCCCCCCCCCCCCCCCCC